>JACDHN010000225.1 GCA_013821025.1 Acidimicrobiia bacterium
GCCCGCAATAGTGCACCGAGTAGACGATCCTCCACATCGCGGCTGACGAGCACGTAGTCGGGAGCCAGGCAGGTCTGGCCGGCGTTCACGTACTTGCCCCACGTGATGCGGCGAGCAGCGATGTCGATGTCGGCATCCGAAGCGACGATCGCCGGGCTCTTGCCTCCGAGCTCCAGCGTCACCGGGGTCAGATGCTCGGCGGCGGCGCGCAGCACCACCCGTCCGACGGTTCCGTTGCCGGTGAAGAAGATGTGATCGAAGCGCTCCCGCAACAGCGCCGTGGTCTCAGCGACGGCGCCGGTCACGACGCCGACCGCTCGGGCGTCGAGGTACTCGGGGAGCTTTCGGGACAGCACCGCCGATGTGGCCGCCGAGACCTCCGACAGCTTCAGCACTGCTGTGTTGCCTGCGGCCAGCGCGGCGACCAGCGGAGCAAGGCTGAGCTGCACCGGATAGTTCCACGGGGCGATGATCAGCACCGTGCCGAGAGGCTCAGGCACGATCGCCGCCGTCCCTGGCCGGAACGTGAGCGGCACCCGCACCTTTGTCGGCTGACACCAGTGCTGGACGTGGGCGAGGGCGTGGTCGACTTCGGCGATGGTGAAGCCGATCTCGGTGCCGTAGGCCTCGGTGGCGTGCTTGCCAAGGTCCTCGTGCAGGGCGCTGTTGATGTCGCCCTCGCACTCAACGAGGAATCGGCGTAGCTGACGCAACTGAGTCAGTCGGCTAGCGAGATCGCGTATTACACCACCCCTGAAACCCTGCCGGACCCGCTCGATGATCGGTTGGATCTCGTCGAGCGCGGTCATGATGCGGAGCCTATGGCCCGCCCCGGCCGAGTTCCCGTGATCCCCCTGGCCGGTACCGGCGACCTGGAGGCGCCGCTCGGTGCGGTGACCGATTATCGTCTCGGCCGTCAGCGAGGAGCATGATGCCTGCCGGACCGGTCCTGGGCCTGGACGATGACGAGCTGTCGACGTGTGTTTCGTGCGGGCTGTGCTTGCCGCACTGCCCGACGTTCCGGGTGACCGGGGAGGAGCGGTACTCGCCGAGGGGCCGGATCGAGGCCATGCGAGCCGTCGAGTGGCGCGGGGCGCCGATCGACGATGAGTTCGTCGACTTCATGGAGACCTGCGTGCAATGCCGAGGCTGCGAGCCGGCGTGTCCCTCGTCGGTGCCCTACGGCCACCTGATCGAGCACACCCGCTCGGTGCTGACGGCGCAGCGCCGGGCGGCGCCGTGGTGGCTGCGTCACGGGCTGCGCGTGCTGCGACATCCACGCCTGCTGCATGCCGGGGCACGGGTGCTCGCCGTGGCCCAGCGACTGCGACTGTTGCCGCGCCGCCTGGGGCTGTCTGCGATACCCGTGCGCATCGGCCCCGCCCTCACCGAGACGGGCGACGACGTGTGGCTGTTCACCGGTTGCGTGATGGACGCCTTCATGCGCCCTACGCATCGGGCGACAGGAGCGCTGATCGGTGCCGCCGGCGCCGGCTACGCGGTGGTGCGCCCTGGCGTGTGCTGCGGGGCGCTGCACCTCCACGCAGGGCTGCACGACGAGGCCGTGCGCTGTGCCGTCGGAACGATGAGCGCCCATCCGGGAGATCAACCCATCCTGGTCAACTCAGCGGGTTGTGGCGCGGCGATGAAGGACTACGGGCACCTCCTCGGCACCGAGCAGGCGGCGCGCTTCTCGTCCCGAGTGCTCGACGTGCACGAATGGCTCGCCGAGAACCTTGACGCCGGACACCTCGATGCCCAACGGTGCCCGTCCGCCGACGGGCGACCGGCCGTGATCGTGCAGGATCCCTGTCACCTGCGCCACGTGCAGGGCGCCCACCTGGCTGTGCGACGGGTGCTCGGCCTCGTGGCCGACGTGGTCGAGTTGGACGACGACGGGCTGTGCTGCGGCGCCGGGGGCGCCTTCTCGGCCACCCAGCCCGAGCTGGCGGGCGACATCCGCGACCGCAAGGTGGCCGCCATCGAGCGGGCCATCGCCCGCAGCGGGGCGACGATCGTGGCAAGCGCCAACCCTGGCTGCATGATGTACCTCGACGCAGCCGGCGTCGATGTACGGCACCCTGTCGACATCGTGGCCGAGGCCGCCGGCCTCGTACGGGGGAGCACGACGTCATGAGCCGAGAGCGGGAGCTGGCCGACCGCCTGGAGGCCGTATTGGCGGATGTGGACGACCTGTCGTTCGACCAACTGCAGCAGGCGCTGGCGAATGGTGCCACGAGTCGGCCGGCGTCGGACAAGGTGCTGGCACAGGTGCGGCGCGCCGTGGAGAAGGCCGAGCGGCTGCTGCGTCAGCTCGACGACGGTTCCTCGGGGGGCGGCGACGACGCCTGAGGGGTGAATCCGTTGAGCATGTTGATCATCGCCCGCAGGTCGCCGGAGCGATGCTTGACGAACTCGAAGCCGATGCGCGGTAGCCCGACATGGTCGTCGTGGCGAATCTCCTCGGGGAACGGATCGACACGGGCGATGCGGCCCGATGAGACGAGGTGACCGAACGACGCGTTCAGCTCGTCGATCTGCTCGTCGCTCGGGGACTGTCGCAGACGGATCACGAGATGGTCACCGACGTAGCGGATGGAGTCGTAGTTGGAGTAGAAGCGGGTGATCTCGTCGGACGCTGTCGCACACGAGTCGGTGAGCACGTACAGGCCGGTGTCGGCTTCCGACACCAGACCACGCGTGACGAGTTGTTCGGTGACGAAGGCGTGCACCGTCTTCCAGTAATCGTCGCCCGGCAGGTCGAGCAACACGATCGGCGCCGGGAGGCCCTTGCCGGTCTGGGTGAGCGTCAACAGCTCGAACGTCTCGTCGAGCGTGCCGAACCCACCTGGTAGGCACACGAACGCCCTGGATTCCTTGACCAGCATCAGCTTGCGGGTGAAGAAGTACTTCATCGACACGTACTTCTCGTCGCCGGCGATGACCGGGTTGGCGCCCTGCTCGAACGGCAGACGGATCGAGACGCCGAAGCTGTTCTCCCGGCCCGCGCCCTCCATGGCCGCCTGCATGATCCCTGGGCCGGCGCCGGTGACGACCATCCAGCCGACCGACGCCAGGTCGTGGGCGATCTGGTAGGCGTGCCGGTACAGCGGATCGCCGAGCTTGGTGCGAGCCGATCCGAAGACGGTGACCTTGGGCGTCTCCCGGTACGGGGCGAACGTTCGAGCCGCCTCACGCATCTCGGCGACGACGGCGGCAGCGATCTTGAGATCCAGCGGGTCGGGTTGGTCGGTGATGTATCCCAACGTGGACAGCAGCAGGCTCTCGGCCGTCCTGGAGTTGCGTCCGGTGTCGACTCCGGCGAGCAGCGTGCGCACCTGTTCAGGTCCGATGGGGGATAGACCAGGGTCCATGAGGACGCAATCGTACGAGCCGAGCGCCACCAGGCGTGTGGCGACCGGCGCCGATCGCGGGACGGGTCTGGCATTGGGACTCCTGGCCACTGGCGCAGGACTCGCAGCGAGCGAGCTGGTCAACGGGCTGTACGACAGCGGCCGCTCACCCGTCGTATCGGCCGGTGAGGCCT
Source organism: Acidimicrobiia bacterium (assembly GCA_013821025.1). Taxonomy (GTDB): domain Bacteria; phylum Actinomycetota; class Acidimicrobiia; order Acidimicrobiales; family Ilumatobacteraceae; genus JACDHN01. The sequence goes on from JACDHN010000225.1 coordinate 3,548, forward strand.
TCATCGATCGCACGCCGCCGACGCTCAAGGACTGGGCCATCCGCAACTTGGGCACCTCGGACAAGATGGTGCTCGTGACGGGCGCGCTCGCCGTCATCACGCTGCTCGGTGTTGTCGTCGGCCGGATCGCCGTGCGCCGGCGGGTCTCGTTGGCTGGCGCGCTGACCCTGGTGATCGGCGTCCTCGGCGCCATGGCCGTGGTGTCGAGGCCGAACACGTCGTTCTCCAGCCTGGGACCGACCGTTGCCGGTACGGTCGTGTCGCTCGGCGTTCTCGCCTGGTATTGGCGCGGACCCGGCGCCATGAGCGGTGCGGCGGCCGACGATCACGGCGACGTCATGGCGCCGCTCGACCGGCGCCGATTCGTGGCCGGCGCCGCAGCGATCACCGCGTCGGCGCTGGCGGCCGCCGGCACCGGGCAGGTGCTCGGCCGACGCTTCGGGGTGGCCAGCGAGCGCGACCAGCTGGTGCTGCCCGCTCCCGACGATGCCGCCGGCGCCCTGCCCGTAGCCGATGACGCCCCCGGACGTTTGCCCCCACGAGGTGACGCCACCGGAACCCTCCCTGGTCGTGACGACGCTCGCGGCCCGCTTCCGGGTCGCGACGATGCCGCTGGCACCCTGCCAGGCCCCGACGACACGTTGGCAGGCGGCGTCGAGGTCGGCGTGCCCGGTGTGTCGCCGTTCGTGACCAGCAATGCCGAGTTCTATCGCATCGACACGGCGCTCACCGTGCCCCAGCTGAAGGCCGCCGAGTGGCAGCTGCGGGTCCACGGCATGGTCGACCGGGAGCTCACCTTGAACTTCGCCGACTTGCTGGCGAGGCCACAGGTCGAGCGGTTCGTGACTTTGTCGTGCGTGTCCAACGAGGTCGGCGGCCAACTCGTGGGCAACGCCTTGTGGCAGGGCGCTCTGCTCGGTCCGATCCTCACACAGGCGGGCGTACAGGCCGGCGCCGAGCAACTCGTGAGCCGCAGCGTCGACGGCTGGACCTGTGGCACACCCGTTGCCGAGGTGATGGACGGTCGTGACGCCCTGCTCGCCGTGCGCATGAACGGCGAGCCACTGCCGACGAGCCACGGCTACCCGGTTCGGATGGTGGTGCCGGGGATGTACGGGTTCGTGTCAGCGACCAAGTGGGTCGTCGAGATGGAGCTCACGACGTGGGACGCCTTCGACGCCTACTGGGTGCCGCGGGGGTGGTCGCAGCAGGCGCCCTTCAAGATGACGTCGCGCATCGACACCCCACGCAGTGGCGCCAACCTGGCCGCCGGACGCCAGGCCATCGCCGGTCTGGCGTGGCACCCGCACGTCGGCGTCGCCAAGGTTGAAGTGCAGATCGACGGCGGTGACTGGCGCCAGGCCCAGCTTGCCGACGTGCCGAGCAAGGACACGTGGCGCCAATGGGTGTACCGCTGGGATGCCAAACCCGGCAACCACACGATCCGCGTACGGGCGATCAATGACGCTGGCGACGTTCAGGTCTACAAGGAAGCCA
>JACDHN010000226.1 GCA_013821025.1 Acidimicrobiia bacterium
CGGGCGTACGGCAGAAGCGCCATCTCGCGGGCGATCTTGATGGCGTTGGCGACGTCGCGCTGCTGCTGCACGTCGTTGCCGGTCACCCGCCGGTTGCGGATCTTGGCGCGATCGCTCATGAAACGGTTGAGCAGGTCGACGTTCTTGTAGTCGACGTAGTCGACCCGCTCGATAACGAGCACGCTTGTCTTCTTCTTGAAGCGACGCGTGCTGGCATCCTTGCTGCTGCTGCTGCTGCTGCTGGTCCCTCGGGACCGGTTCTTCTTGCTGGCCATGTGAAAAGTGCCTCGTGATTCTCGTGGGTCAGAACGGATCTTCGCCGTAGCTGCTGTCGGGAGCTCGGTCGCTGCCGCCAGCACCAGCGCCGCTGCTGGCGCCACTGCCACCGCCGCTGGCGCCACTGCCACCATCGGGCGAGTTGCTCGAGCTGCGGGTGGTGCGCTCGACGGTGGCTGTCGCCCACCGCACGCTGGGGCCGATCTCATCGGCGATCACCTCGACGACGGAACGCTTCTCGCCATCGTTGGTCTCCCAGGACCGCTGCTCGAGGCGGCCGAACACGATGATGCGGTCGCCCTTGTTGAGGCTCGCCGCGGCGTTCTCGCCAAGCGTGCTCCAGGCGACGACGTTGAAGAACGACGTCTGCTCCTGCCACTCCCCGTTGACCTGATAGCGGCGGTTGACGGCGATACCGAAGCTGGCGACGCCGCGCCCGGTCTGGGTGAAGCGCAACTCGGGGTCGCGGGTCAGGTTGCCGACGATGGTGATGGTGTTGTCTGCCATGGGATGGTTCCTTTCGCGGGTGCCGAGCGGTCGGCTCAGGCAGCCTCACCCGACAGCCCACGGCGCTCGGCCTCGGAGTCGGGGAGACGGATCAGCTTGTGGCGGACGATGTCGTCCGCGAGGCGCAGCATGCGCTCGACCTGATCGAGGGCGCCGCCAGGAGCGAGGAGCTCGAGCACGAGGTAGTAGCCCGTGTCCTTGCGATTGATCGGGTAGGCGAACTGCCGCTTCCCCCACCAGTCGGGCTTGCCGTGGATGGTGCCACCGGCGCCCTCGATCGCATCGGTGATGCGCTTGATCCACTGCTGAGCTGCGGGATCCTCGACGTCACCGTCGATGATGACCATCATTTCGTAGGCACGCGTCATGCGTCCTGAACCTCCCTTCGGACCTCGCGTCTCAGACGCGAGGGCCCCGGCGGTCGGGGCAGGGTGAATGTTGAACCCGGGCGAGTGTACCGGTGCCGTCACGACATCGACGCTGACAGACGGGTGTGACGCTCAGACCTCCGAGCGAGGTGGGGCGTCGGCCCGGGCTCGTCGGTACGACTGGTCGCCGGCGTGGTCGGCGTAGAACCAGCGGGCCCACATCACGGCCATCGCGCCCCAGACGACGGGCACCATGCCGACCTTCATGATCGCCCCGGCCAGTTGCTGGTCGTCGACGGCGCTCAGCCCGACCCGGGGCGCCAGCTCGTACGCCGAGTACAGCGGGTACTCGGAGAACACCATGAATCCGGCCGGCACGATCGATACCCCGCCGATGGCCAGGAACAGGTACGCCATCTTGATCAGCACCGACTCGTGCACCACCTCTGGCAGCGGTGAGATCACCGGTGACCAGGCGATCAGCCCCATCAGCAGCCAGGTCATGTCGATCACGAACGAGCCAAGCTGGCTGCCGCGCAGCAGGTCCACCGTGTCGGGGGCGTGCGAGCACACGAGCAACACGTTGAACAGGACTCCTGCGACGAGCGGCCGCGCCACGATGCGGTACAGACGGTCGATCTGCAGGCGGTGGACGAAGCGCCGCGCCATCCACTCGGGCACGCCGAGCAGCATCAGCGGCGCCACGCCCAGCACGTACAGCAGGAACTGCATCATGTGCGCCGACAGCAGGTAACCCGATCCGAGCGCCCCGAGCGGCCAGTCCGACGTGATCCACAGCACGGCCAGCGCCCCGGCGAAGCGGTACACGTGCCGGCGATCGGCGGCGACGAGCGACCGGCCGGTGACACGCAGGTGGCGTCGCCACGACAGCCCGTACACCGTGGCGAACGCAGCGACCAGCACCCACACGCCGTAGTACGGGCGCCACTCCCACGACCAGTCGCTGAGCAGGCGCACGCACCAGAACCTCACGGCGTCTCACCTCTGGCCAGCCGGGGCAGGTCGCGAGCCCAGTCGACCTGCCTGGTCCCGAACGGGTACACGATGTGCGCCGACCCGTCGGGTGAGTAGGCGATCATCTGGCTGGCGTGGCCGACCGTGTAGAAATCGGAATCGTCTGGCTCGTCGAACGTCGCCCGAGGCACCTGGGCGATGTCCTGGGCATCGGCCAACTGGTCGGCGGTGCCGGTCAGGCCGACGAAGCTGCGGTCGTACTGGTCGAGATACGAGCGGATCACGTCGGGCGAGTCACGGACCGGATCCACGCTGACGAACACCACTTGGGCGGCCGCCCGCACGTCACCGGGCATCGTGGTCAGCGCCTTGTCGAGCGTGATCAGGTTGGCGGGGCAGATGTCGGGGCAGCTCGTGTACCCGAAGAACAGGATCGTCAGCCTGCCCTCCGTCTCTGCCTGCAGGTCGAAGGGACGCCCGTCGGTGTCGGGCAGCACGATGGCCGGTTTCGGCTGCGGCTCGGCCAGCTCAGTGCCAGCCCAGGCGCTGGCGCCGTTGCCGTCGCCGCGTGCAAGCCCCACGCCGAGCCCGATGCCGAGCACCAGCACGCCGACGACGGCGATGCCGATCAGCACCGAGCGGACAGCGAAGGTTTGATCATGTTGATGATCACCAGGGCGGCGCTCGGCGTCGCGATCTGCCACGTTCCGAGGGTACCGGCGCCCGGCATCGATCAGATCAAGCAGCGGATCAGAAACCAGCGCAGTTCGCGGCCTCCGCGCCAGGCGCGATCGTCGTGCCGCTGCCGATGCCGAGGTCGTCGAGCCCACCCTGGGGCACCTCGAGCGCGTAGCGGAAGGGTGCCACTGCGGGGTAGCGAGGGCATTCGACAGGATCGGGTGAGCGGCACGGTTCCATGTCGGTCGACGACACGAACCGACCGTCGCCGTCGAAGAAGGCGATCGACAGGGGGAGCACGGTGTTGAACATGTAGAAGCGGCCTGTTCCCTCCTCGGGGTAGGCGAACAGCATCCCGACTGGTTCGCCGAGATCGGTCACCTCCATGAGTCCGCGGCTGCGCTCTTCGGGTGAGTCGGCGAGCCATACGCAACACGGGTCGGCACCGGTCAGCTCGAGCGTCACCGTCGTGAAGCCTTCGGGCTGACGGCCTGTCTGGGTGGTACCGACGCCCGTCGAGTCGGTAATCGTGCTCGAGTCGACGACCGTGCTCGCCCGACCAGCGCTGCTCGTGGTCGAGGCGACGTCCGGTGCTTCGGACTCGATCGAGCGGTTGTCGCCGGCACACCCGGCGAGCGTCAGCGCGACGATGGCGGCGCCGAGGGCGCCCTTCACCGACCGCCGACGGGCAGCACCCGCAACAGGTGGTGCCAGTGGCACTCGGTGCACGCCTCGACGATGTACGCCGACAGTTCCTCGCGACGGCGGTTGAGCGTCGCCATCTCGCGGGCGGTCGTGACGCACTTCCCGTGGGGCGGGAGCCGCGGCCCGAACACGTACGTGACGAGCCGCAGCTCCTGCTCCTCGCAGATCGGGCATGGGTTCTTCGTCTCGGTGCCGACGTTGGTGGCGGCCCGGATCAACTCGGGATGGGCGTCACACACCTGGTCCTGGCGCAGGCGGCCGCGGCGGTACTCGTTGATGAGCGCCCGGCGTTCGAGCCTGTGATCGATGATGCTGCGGTAGGTTCCACCTCCCGTCAGCGCACTTGCCGTGAAGCTCATCTGCGACAGGGTAGTGCTGTCCATCGGGCTCCCATAGCCGTCACCGGTCCGTCGGTAAGGTGGCGCCGTGACCGCACCTGTGTCCTTCGGCGTCGGCGTTCCCGACGACACCGTGCTGCGCCTATGCGGTGATGTCGGTGGCGGCAGGAGAGTGCTCGAACTTGGCGTGTCGGACGCCCGCAACTCGCTGATCGTCGCCCAGGCTGGGGGCAAGGCCATCGCCGTCGATCCCGACCCGACGAGGCTGGCTGAGGTGCGCGACGCTGCCCATGCTGCCGAGCTGTACGTGGAGTGCTTCGAAGCCGACATCGCCGACCTCGGGTTCGCCACGAGCGCGTCGATGGAGCTGGTGATCGCCGACCACACGCTGGCCGGCGTGTCCGACCTACCGCGCCTGGCGCGCCAGGTGCACCGGGTGCTGCGGCAGAGCGCGGCGTTCGTGATGTCGGTCGACCACCCGTTTGCCGCAGTTGCCGCCGATCCCTCCGTCGCCTACGGCGCCAAAGCGCCGACCATCGGTGACTGGTTCACGCTGTTCGAGCGCGTCAACTTCCGCGTCGATCGCTTGTACGAGCTCGGAGTCGGAGACGGATCACCGGTACCGACGACGCTCGTCGTGCGAGCTCGCAAAGAGGGCTCGTGAGCGCGGTCAGCCGGCTATCGGGCTGACGAACTCCGTGAGCTCTTCAGCCGACTTCTCGCCAGCGGTACGGGCCATCACCTTGCCGTCGGCACCCACGAGCACGAGGTACGGCGTCCCCGCCAGGCCGTAGAGGCGGGCGTAGCGGTACTCCTCCTCGTCGTCAGCGATCACCGGCCACTCCCAACCGGTTTCGTCCAGCCACTCGCCGGGTGGGTACTTGTCACGGGTGTCCGTAGCGAGGGTGCTGATGCCCACGATGTCGAGGTTGTCGGGCACGCCGCCATTGGCGTCCCACTCGATCATCCTCGGGATCTCGGCGTTGCAGTGGCCGCACCAGTGGGCCAAGAACACCAGCAGCGTCGGCCGCCCACCGCCAGGTACGAACGAGGACGGTTGACCGGAATAGTCGACACCACTTATCGCAGGGGCGTCCATCCCGATGGCCGGGTCGGGGCCACCCTGGAACTCAGGCAGGGCTTCCGGCACGGTGTCGGCCGTGGCATCATCGGCGGCGTCAGGCACGGTGTCAGCG
>JACDHN010000227.1 GCA_013821025.1 Acidimicrobiia bacterium
CCTCCCAGTCGATGTCACGCCGTCGGCGTATGGCGCACAGCTCGACGCGACGGATCCCGGTCGTCGCAGCGACGAGGATCGCTCTGGCGTACTCGGGACGCTTCGACTGCTCGGCGGCGTCGATCAACCTGCGCACATCATCGGGCGTCGGGACAACCGGCGCCGTGTTCGGCAACGACGGCGGCTCCGCCCACTGCGCCGGGTTCGAATCACCACCCCCATCGGCACGCTTGTGTGAACATCGACGACAGGCAGGCGTGGATCTGGTACACGCTTCGCGCCGACAGGCCCCTGGCTTGATGAGCGCCGTACAGGTCGGTGAGCATCTTCGTGTTCACCTTCGTCACGGCGAGCTTGCCGAGGGTCGGGCGGATGTTGCGCTCGTAGACCCGCTCGTACCCGTAGACCGTGTTCGGTGAGCGGCCCTTGCGTCGCAGCTCAACGATCCACTCCGCGTAGAGGTGATCGACCGATCCGGATCTGTGTTGGATCTGTGTTGGATGACGCGCCAGTCCGGGTCATCTGGAGGCGTGAAATCCCTGCTAGATGTGGGTAGGGCGGGTGGGGATCGAACCCACGACCCGGGGATTATGAGTCCCTTGCTCTGACCACTGAGCTACCGCCCTCGGACAGGGTCCTCGCTCCGGGGGTGGGGCTCGAACCCACGACAATCGGTTTAACAGACCGACGCTCTACCAGCTGAGCTACCCCGGAAGGGCATCCGTCGACGATAGCGCCCGGACGAGACCCATCACACGTCGATGAGTGGAGCTGCAGTTGTACGTCACGCCGGGGCATCCGAGAGGGTGTCTCGTGCTTCTGATCGTGGAATCGGGCACCGCTCGGTAGGGAGTACGAAACTGCGATCGCGGGATTCGCAACAGCTCACTCCAGAAGTGCTCGGCCGCCTCCAGGTCGAGGCCCTCGTGCAGGTAGAGGCGAACACGCAGCCGCACCTCGTCGACCTCGAAGTGCCGTCGCAGCCATGTGACGAACAGTGCCAGCAAACGTGGATCAGTGTTTGCCATGCCTGCCTGCCCGTCGCGCTTGAAACCCTCACCGGCATACAGGGCGGCGCCGACGATGAGGAACTCTCGATCGCTCATTCGACCGATCTCCGTGGCTCCCTCGGCGTCCAGACGGTCGATCTCGGCGAGCTTGCGGACGAGGAGGCTGCTGGGCCGCGGCGGGCGCGTTCGACGTCTCGGGTTGGGGACGAAGTCGACGTCACGGACCCATACGGAAACCGACGACTTCGAGACTCCGAGCTCGGCGGCGATGTCCTTGAGGGTCCAGGCTTCGGCGCGCAGCTTCCTGGCACGATGCCGTTCGGTCACCTTGCCGCCGTACCCCATCGGATCATCATGACCATGGGGTGTCACAGCGCCGACAGCGAGCTCACTCCATCTCGAGGAACTCGCGTAGGCGTTGGGCCCGCATCGGCTGGCGCAGCTTGGCCAGCGTCTTGACCTCGATCTGGCGGATGCGCTCTCTGGTCACCCCGAACGCCTTGCCCACCTCCTCGAGGGTCTGGGCCCTGCTGCCGTCGAGCCCGAAGCGCATCCGGACGATCTCCTGCTCCCTGGGGCTGAGGTCATCGAGCACGTCGCCCACCACCTGGGCGAGCATCGCTCTCGTGGCGGCGTCGGACGGCTCGTCGGCTGACTCGTCCTGGATGAAGTCACCCAGGATCGAGGCGTCCTCGTCACCGACCGGCGAGTCGAGCGACAGCGGGTCGAGCGACATGCGCAGCAGCTCCCGCACCCGGTCGGCGTCGATCTGCAGGTTGCGGGCCAGCTCGTCAACGGTCGGCTCGCGCTCCAACTCCTGGTGGAGCTGGCGGCGGGCTCTCGTGACTCGGTTCATGTGCTCCACCATGTGCACTGGGATCCGGATCGTGCGCGACTGGTCGGCGATCGATCGGGTGATGGCCTGGCGGATCCACCACGTGGCGTACGTGGAGAACTTGAACCCCTTGGTGTGATCGAACTTGTCGACTGCCCGCATCAGACCCAGATTGCCTTCCTGGATCAGATCGAGCAGATGCATTCCTCGGCCCGAGTAGCGCTTGGCGATGCTGACCACGAGGCGCAGGTTGGCCTGTGTCAGCTCGCTCTTGGCCTTCTCTCCACGCGCCACGTCGCGGTTGAAGCGACGAGCATCGGCACCGCGGATGCGGCCGCCCTCCAGGCGTGCCGTGGCGCTGTGCCCCGCCTCGATCATCTTTGCCAGGCGGCGCTCGTCCTCACCCGAGAGCAGGTCCACCTGACCGATCGCCCGCAGGTACATCCGCACGCTGTCGGAGCTCGAGCTGTCGACACGGACGGTGCGCGCACCCCTGCGGCGCCCACGGCGGCGGGCGGACAACCACTCGTCGGCGGCGAGGTCGGCAGGTGCCAGGACGTCAGGGAGGACCTCGGGATCGTCGCCGGCAATGAGATCCCTGGCAAGCTCGCCGGTGGCCTCGTCATCGACCAGGTCGTCGACGCCGGTGTCGACCTCCTCGATGCTCTCGTCGACCACAATGCCCTCTTTGGCCAGCGACTGCTGCACCACCTGCAACACGTCACCGGTCAACTCCACGTCGCGAAGCACAGCCGACACCTCGTCGGCGTAGAGCGATCCAGCGGCACGACCCTTGGCGAGCAGCAGCCGCCACTCGTCCCCATCGATCTGGGGGTACGGAGGGTCATCGGAGGCGTCGTGAACCACATTCGTTGCGGCCACTTCGGTCATCGGCCGTGTGCCGTTGTCATTGTCCCCCAACCCGGTATTCCTCCGTCCCGTTGCGTAGCCAACCTAGCAACCACTCAGCAGCGCCGAACCCCTGATTGGGATCGGGCAGCTCTTCCAGGCGCAACATGGCTTCCTTGTCGGTGCGGATGCGCTCGGCATCGTCCGTGGACCCGTGCGTGGCCAGCCGACGGCGCACTGCCGACGAGATCAGGTTCTTGGCCTCCGTACCAGGATCGATGTCGAGATCGGCAACCGCGGCGCGCTCGAGCACCTCGCGCGCACCCGGATCGATGCGCTCGATAGCCATCGTCAAGTTGCCGTCGGCCTCGGCCAGGGCCAGGAACGCTCGGCGGTGCGCGTCGTCAGGAAACAGTTCCTCGATCAACCATTCGGCGATCGAGTTCCAGTCGGTGGCCAGGGCGACGATGGCGGCGAACTCGGCGTGCTCCATCGACGTGCGCGCCGCCCGGCGGGGCACGGGCACCGACGGCGACCTCGTCCGGCGCACGGCGAGCGCCACCAGATCGCTGACCGGAAGGCCGATCTCGCTGGCCACCTCGCCGGCGTACAGCTTGCGCACGTTCACGTCGGGATGCTCGTTCACGATCTGCATGGCACGCTCGGCCCGCCTGGCTCTGGCCTCTGGACTGGTGCCTCCTCCGGCCTCCAGCGCCCTCCGCAGCCGGAACCCGAGGAACGGCGTCGCCTGGTCCACCGAAGCCGCCAGTGCGCTGGGGTCGCGCCCGGCCAGGTCGCCAGGATCGAGCCCCGACGGCAGGCTCGCCACGGACACCTCGATGTCATAGCGCTGCTCCCATTCGTAGAACCGCTCGGCGGCGCCCTGGCCGGCGGCGTCGGCGTCGAACGCCAACACGATGCGGTTGGCGTAGCGCTTCAGCAACCGCACGTGCTCCTCCGTGAACGCTGTCCCACACGTTGCCACGGCTCTCTTGACGCCAGCTCGGAAGAACCCGATGACGTCCGTGTAACCCTCGGACACGACCACCTGGTTGGTAGTCGAGATCTCCGGCTTCGCCCAGTTCAGCCCGTACAACGTGCGCGACTTGGAGTAGATCTCGGTCTCGGGTGAGTTCTTGTACTTGGCCGGGTCCTGCGATCCCGGCAGCACCCGCCCGCCCAACGCCACGGCCTCACCGCTGTCGGAGAAGATCGGAAACACGATGCGGGCCCGCAGCGAGTCCTGGAGGCGATTCCTGCTGTTCTTGAACCCCAGCCCGGTGGCCTGCAGCGCCTCGGCGTCGATGCCGGAGTTGCGGCTCAGCTCGTCCCACGAGTCAGGCGCCCAGCCCAGCTTGAAGGCCCTTGCCTCGTCACCGCCCAGCCCCCTGGACCGCAGGTAGTCGCGGGCCTGGCGGGCGTCCGGATCGTTGAGCAGGCGCTGGTGATACCACTCGACGGCGGCGTCCATCGCCGCCACGAGGCGTTTGCGCCGCGCCCGCTGCTTCGTCTGGCCCGTGGTCGTGTAGTTGAGCGTGATACGAGCCCTGCCAGCCAGAGACTCCACTGCGCCGACGAAGTCCACGTGCTCCACCGCCTGCACGAAGCTGAACACGTCGCCGGCGGCGTCGCAGCCGAAGCACTTGTAGCGCCCTGTCTCCTCGCGCACGTTGAAGCTCGGTGTCTTCTCGGCATGGAACGGGCACAAGCCGACGAAGTTGCGGCCCGTCTTGCGCATCGAGACGTGCTCTTGGACCACATCGACGATCGAGACCGTCGAGCGGATGCGCTCGATGTCGTCATCCGAGATCGCCATGTTCGGGCCACACTACCGGTGGCCCCGGGCAGCGCCGAGAGACGGTCAGTGGCGGTCGGCGGGACTCGATTCGGCCGAGGCCGGAGTGTGCGGCGCGGCGCTGTCTTCTGTGTCTGGCGCGTCGCCTTCGGCCGGATCCGAAGGCTCGGCGGCGTCGGGGAAACCCTCGAACTCATCGTCGCTGGGCGCGTCGTCACCTCGTGGGTTGTCGACGAGGAATGAGGCCACGATCGCCACTGTCAGGACCAGAGCGATGACACCGAGCGAAAGCGGCGTCGAGATGTGGTAGTCGAACGCCTCGGAGACGATCATCTTCACACCGACGAACGCCAGGATGACAGCCAGGCCCTCCTGAAGGTACTCGAAACGAGCGTGCATGTCGGCGAGCAGGAAGTACAGCGCTCGTAGACCAAGGATGGCGAAGGCGTTGGAGCTGAAGATGATGAACGGCTCGTTGCTCACGGCGAGCACGGCCGGGACGGAGTCGACGGCGAAGATCACGTCGGTACCCTCG
>JACDHN010000037.1 GCA_013821025.1 Acidimicrobiia bacterium
CCGGCGTGGCGTGTCGTGGCGCGGCGTGGCGTGCCGGTACGGGCTGGGCTGGACTGGAGGGCGCTGGCACGGGTGTCACGCAGTGCGCGCTGGCGCCGGTCGTGGCACGGACGGATGGCGAGATCGGTCGGCTGGCGAACGCGCCTGTTGAGGCTCGCCGACAACGGCTGCCGGCGTGGCCGCCCACGGTCCCTGGATGACCTGACAAGTGCGCTGACGACCCGGTGTTGCGGCCACGGCGGCACAGATCACCGACGACGCCCCCATGTCGTCGAGCACGCTCGATGCCTGACGCAGCGTTGCTCCGGTCGTGGCGACGTCGTCGATGACCAGCACGCGCCGCCCGGTGACCGAGGGAGCCGCCCGGAACGCTGGGTTGGAGAGCCGATCGGCCCTGGAACGGCCGGTCTGGGGGTCGTTGCCCTCCCGCTCGAGCAGCCGCCGGCATGGCAGGCCGAGCTGGCGAGCGACCGCCCTGGCGATCAGCTCGGCCTGGTCGAACCCGCGATGGTGCCGGCGGCGTCGGCTGGTCGGTGCCCAGGTCACGATGTCGACGTCGACCCCGGCGCGGACACCCGCTGCCACGAGCCGATTGACCAGCAGTCCGCCCAGATGCCGCGCAACGGGCCGGCAGTTGCCGTACTTGAGCCCGAGCAATACGTCACGTGGCCGCCCGGTGAACGCCACGGCGGCGAGCACGCCCGGCGGTGAGGACGACGCCCGGCCCACCAGGGCGAACCGGCACGGACGGCACAGCACGGGCCCACGGGTCCCGCATCCGGCACAATGTTCGACGAAGATCATGCTGCCCCTTTGTACACCGGGGGTGTTACACACCCGACCCCGACGGGGCCAACGCTCGTTTCGGTGCTGGTGCTGGGAGGCGTGCTGCTACGTTTCGATGGCGATGTCGCCGGGTAACGATCCTGTAGAACGCTGACCGGGGGTTCGTTGATGGATGCATGGTTGTGGTTGTTGCTCGTCGTCCTCATCGTGCTTGTCGTCGTGCTGGTGGCGCTGGCCCAGCGACGGCGTCGGTCCGGCGGCGTGGTGGCCGTCAGTCGGAGGCAGCGACGATGAAGGCACTCCTTCGCGGCACTGATCTCGTCGGGCTGCCGGTGGTGACCCTCGCCGGAGACGACATCGCCGACGTGCGCGACGTGCTGTTCGACGCCGATGCCGGGCAGGTGCTCGGCTTCACGCTGAACAAGCGTGGGCGGTTGAAGGGCCGGATGAAAGAGACGCTCGATCGCCAGCAGATTCATGCCGTCGGTCCGGCGGCGATCGTGGTGCCGCCAGACGTCGAGCTCGTCGAGCAGGCTCGCGGCGATCGGGATGGCAGCGGCAATGTCCTCGCCGACAGCGTGATGACCGACACGGGGGTCCGCGTCGGCACCGTCACCGACGTGGTGATCGACACCGCTGACGGCCGTGTTGTCGGCTACGAGGTGCTCCCGAGCGACGAACCAGATCAGCGCAAGGGACGACGCAGCTATCTGCCGCTCCCCGAGACCGGTGCCGTGTCGGGGGAGGCGCTGATCGTTCCGGCGTCGGCGATCGACTACATCTCGACCGATCTCGCCGGTTTCGGAGAGGCCATCACCCGATACCGGGACATGCTCGGGGAATCGGCGTGAACGTCAGCGAACTCGTCGGGCGACCGGTGCTCGACCTGTCGACGGCCACCACAGCCGGTCGCATCGACGACATCGTGGTCGATGCGGCGTCCCGGTGCGTCGCCGGCTTCCGGCTCGCCAAGACGTCGGGACCCTCGACGTGGCTCGCCTGGGACAACGTCGCCGCTGTCGGCGCCGACGCCGTCACGATCGAGCGACCAGACCTGCTTACCGAGGAGCCGAACGGTTCGGGGCGAGGGGTACGGAGCGACAAGGTGCTCGGCGGGCGCCTGCTCACCGACGAGGGACGCGATGTCGGCCCGTTGGCAGACATCGAGATCGACGCCGAGTCCGGCGCCGTGCGATCGTTGATCGTGCCGACCGGACGGATGGCGCCCGAAGCCCTGTTGGGCATCGGCAGCTACGCCACCATCGTGCACGATCCCCGCTGAGCCCGCCCCACCAGCTCGATTCGGTCATCGAGCCCGTTGGACGGGGCACCGGCGTGACGACGGAAACGAGATGTCGGCGACTACTGCTCGTCGGCGGCCGGGCCGGCGTCGGCAAGGGCCTGATCGTCGGGGGTCTGATCGGCGCCCAGCAGGGCGGCCGGGTAGGTCCCCGACCACGTATCGCCGTAGGTCCAGTCGGGTTGCTTGGTCCCGGCTCGATCGGCGAGAACGGCGCGGTCGTCCGCGATCTCATCGATCTCGGCCACCACCACGGGTGCCACGGCCGCGGTGTCGGCGTCGAGATGGACGCGGAACGCCTCGGGATGGCGTTCGAGCAGGCTGCCCACGACGGTCTGGGTCTGCAGGGCCAGGTTGCAGCGGGCGCCGTCGGACACTGTCGTGAGCCGGTGGGCGATGACGTCGAGATCCTCCTGCGACCCCTCACCGGCGCACAGGGCGCCGAGACGGTCTGAGATCTCGAGCCCGTCGGACTTGCACGGCGTGCACTGGCCGCACGACTCGACAGCCAGGAACCGGGCGAATCCGGCGGCCACGGCGGCGATGTCGTCACCGTCGGAGATCACGATCAGGCTGGCAGAGCCGAGCGCAGCACCGGCAGCGGCCATCGCCTCGTAGGTGAGCGGGGTGTCGAGCTGCTCGACCGGCAACAGGGCGGTGGACGCCCCGCCCAGCACGCCGACGATGCGCTCGCCGCGGCGTACCCCGCCACCGATCCGTTCTATGGCTTTGCGAACTGTCGTGCCCATGGCAATCTCACCCACGCCGTCGTGTGCCACGGCGCCCGTCACCGTGCACACGATGGATCCGGGCGACTCCTCTGTTCCGACCGCCCTGAACCACTGCGCTCCCTTGGCGACGATGGAGGGGACGTTCGCCAGCGTCTCGACGTTGTCGACCAGCGCCGGCGGGGCCGGGGTCTCGGCGCCGGGTCCTGCCAACTCGACGTTGGCTGACTTCCCTGCGCCCGTTGAGTGCCGTGCGGGACCCTGGGCCGCGTCGGCATCCACTAACTCGTCGGCGCCGTGGCGGAACGGCGGGGCGATGCGTGGGAACGGCGGACGCCCGTTGAGCACCTCGAGCAGCGCTGTCTCCTCGCCGTACAGATACTCCTCCGGGCCCTCGAAGATCTCCACCACACCGTGATCGCACCAGCCGGCAGCGATCGCCTCGCCGAGCGCGGCGCGCATCCGCTCCAGATCCGCTGCGTTGTCGACGTCGGGACGCTTCATCGCCACGATCACACGGTCGGCGCCGACGGCCCCAGCGGCGATCAGCGCACCTTCGATCACGGCGTAGGGGTTGGTCCGCATGATGGTCCGGTCCTTGAACGTGCCCGGCTCACCCTCTGCGGCGTTGACCACCACCGTCGTCGGCACGGTGTCCGAACGGTTGGCCGCCACCGTGCGCCACTTCGTGCCCGTCGGGAACCCGGCGCCACCCCGACCCCGCAGCCCCGAGGCCTCGAGCTCGCCGATCAGCACCTCGGCGTCCACCTTGCGAGCAGCGTCCAATCCGGCTCCGCCTCCTGCCGCCAGGTAGTCGTCGAGCGTCGCGTACGGCACGGTCGGCAACAGCCGGGGCTCCACGATCATTCCTCGAGTATGCCCCACGCTCCGGCGCCGAGTCCGGCGCGGTCGGCGCCAGTGGCCAATCGTTCCGGGCGTGAAGCTTGTCAACTGCTGGGAACAAGCACGCCCAGAACCGGTTGTGGGGAGGATCACGCCCAGAATGTCGGCGGGGTGGGTTGGGCGGATCCGGGTCAGTAGCGGTAGTGCTCGGGCTTGTACGGGCCGCCGGGCTCGAGGTCGAGGTAGTCGGCCTGCTCGTCGCTGAGCTTCGTGAGGCGCACGCCGAGCGCCTCGAGGTGCAGGCGGGCCACCTTCTCGTCGAGGCGCTTTGGCAGCACGTGCACGCCGAGCGGGTAGGCGTCAGCGCTGGCGAACAGCTCCATCTGGGCGATCACCTGGTTGGAGAACGAGCAGCTCATCACGAAGCTCGGATGTCCCGTGGCGCAACCGAGGTTCACGAGCCGCCCCTCGGCCAGCACGATCACGGCATGGCCGCTGCGCTCGCCGGACGAAGGGAACGTCCACAGGTCGGTGCCAGGCTTGAGCTCGTCCCGGGAGGCGCCGCTGCGGGCCAAGCCGGCCATGTCGATCTCGTTGTCGAAGTGGCCGATGTTGCAGACGATGGCGTTGTGTTTCATCGAGCGCATGTGGTCGGCCGTGATGATGTCGGCGTTGCCGGTGGCGGTCACGAAGATGTCGGCCGTGGCCACAACGTCCTCGAGCACGACGACCTGCAGCCCCTCCATGGCGGCCTGCAGGGCGTTGATCGGGTCGATCTCGGTGACGAGCACCCGAGCGCCCTGGCCGCGCAGGCTCTGGACGCAACCCTTGCCCACGTCGCCGTAGCCGCACACGACCGCCGTCTTGCCGCCGATCATCACGTCGGTGGCCCGGCAGATGGCGTCCACCAGCGAATGACGACATCCGTACAGGTTGTCGAACTTCGATTTCGTGACCGAGTCGTTCACGTTGATGGCGGGAAACAGCAGCTCGCCGCGCTCGGCCATCTTGTACAGCCGTTTGACACCGGTCGTGGTCTCCTCGGTCACGCCTTTGATGGCGCGGCTCATGCGGGTCCACTTCGCAGGGTCGGTCTTCATCGAGCGGGCCAGCACCCCCAGCACGATCGCCAGTTCCTCGTTGGAGGCGCTCATGGGATCGGGCACCTCACCCGACTTCTCGTACTCCACGCCCTTGTGCAGCAGCAGTGTGGCATCGCCACCGTCGTCCAGGATCATGTTCGGTCCGTCGGTGCCATCGTCGGGCGAACCGGGCCAGGTCATCATCTGCTCGGTGCACCACCAGTACTCCTCCAGCGTCTCACCCTTCCAGGCGAACACCGGAATGCCCTGAGGGTCCTCGGGCGTGCCGTGCGGACCGACGGCCGCGGCCGCCGCTGCATGGTCCTGGGTGGAGAAGATGTTGCAGCTCGCCCAGCGCACCTCGGCGCCCAGTGCCGTCAACGTCTCGATGAGCACGGCCGTCTGGACCGTCATGTGCAGGGAGCCGGAGATGCGGGCGCCGGCCAGCGGCTTGGAGTCGCCGTACTCTCGTCGCAGGGAGCGTAGGCCTGGCATCTCGTGCTCGGCCAGGTGGATCTCCTTGCGGCCGAACGGGGCCAACGAGAGATCGGCGACGCGGAAGTCGCGCCGGGTCGTGGCATCAAGGGACATCGGTACTCCGTTTCGTGTAGGCGCTTGTCGTGTAGGCGCTTTTCGCTCAGCCGGACGCCGGCCCGCCGCCGGACGAGTCGCCCGCTGCTGCGAGGTCGGTCAGTCGCTGGTGCTCGGCATCGTCGACGGTGACGGCCGATTCGACGAGCAGGACGGGGATTCCGTCCTCGATCGGGTACCGACGCCGTAGGCGCGGGTTGTAGAGAGCGTCAGCTTGCGGAACGTACAGCAGGGGCCCCCGGTCCTCGGGGCACACGACGATCGACAGGATGGTGGGGTCGAGGCTCATGGGTCGGAAGTCAGGTCGTAATCAGGGACAATACGTCGGTCACGCGATCCTCGCACTCGGCGTTCGTGGCCGCTTCGAGGTTGAGGCGCAACAAGGGTTCGGTGTTGGACGGTCGCAGGTTGAACCACCAGGTGCCGCACTCGACCGTGAGCCCGTCGAGCCAGTCACGTGAGCACTCGTCGAAGTGCCGGTCGACCCGCGCGATCACGGCTGCGGCATCCGATACCTCGGTGTTGATCTCGCCACTCTGGGCGTATCGCTCCAGCGGCTTGCGCACCACCGACAGGTCCTGGTCACTGCGCGAGACCTCGGCCAGCACCAGCACTGCGGCGATCACGCCGCTGTCGGCGCGATAGTTGTCGGCGAAGTAGTAGTGCGCAGAGTGCTCTCCGCCGAACACGGCACCGGTCTCGGCCATGCGTTGCTTGATGTAGGAGTGCCCGACCTTGGTGCGCACCGGCACGCCGCCGTGCTCACGCACCACTTCGGGCACCGAACGCGAACAGATCAGATTGTGCAGCACCGTGGCGCCGGGGTGCTCACGCAGCAACACCGACGCCAGCAACGCCGTGGTGGTGGAGCCGCTCACCCCGATGCCGGTCTCGTCAACGACGAACACTCGGTCGGCGTCGCCGTCGAAGGCGAAACCGATGTCGAACCCGCCTGCCACAACGCGAGACCGCAGATCGCGCTGGTTTGCCGGCTGCAGAGGATCGGCAGGATGGTTCGGGAACGTGCCGTCGAGCTCGGCGTACATCACCTCGAAGTCAACGTTCGTGAAGCGTTCCAGCACGGCCGGCACCACGAGACCGCCCATGCCGTTGGCAGTGTCGGCCACCACGCGCAGCGGACGGACCGCATCGGGATCGACGAAGCCGACGACATGATCGGCGAAGTCCGCAAGCATGTCACGCTCTGAGCGGCTTCCGGGATGGAGGGCAGGCAGCGCACCGCGCCCGCTGAGCACCTCGGTGGCGAGATCGCGGATCTCGGCAAGGCCAGTGTCGATGCCGACTGCCCTGGCGCCCGACAGGCACAGCTTGATGCCGTTGTAGCCCGCCGGGTTGTGCGAAGCGGTGAACATGGCACCCGGCACGTCGAGTCGTCCGGAGGCAAAGAACACCATGTCGGTGGACGTGAGCCCGAGGTCGACCACGTCGACGCCTTGCTCGAGCACGCCGTCGGTGAACGCAGCCAACAGGTGCACACCTGATGAACGCATGTCGCGAGCGACGACGATCTGATCGGCGTCGGCGAACCTGGCGAAGGCGATCCCGAACGCCCTGGCGTACTCGTCATTGAGTTGGTCGGGGACCATGCCTCGGATGTCGTACGCCTTGACGATCGGTTCGAGGGGTGACATGACCGTCGGAACGCTATCGGGACGCGCCGCGCTATCGGAACGGGCCGGGTGGCGCGTCCGGATCGTCGCTGCGTGGCTCGTCGAGCCGTTCATCGAGCCGCTCGTCTGGCGGACCGTCGAGCCGTTCGTCCACCTGCTGCGAACGGAACTCGTCCATCTCGCCGTGCACCTCGGCGTTGGCGAGGAAGGGCGGAGGCGGAGGTCCGTCGGCTTCGCCATCGCTCCGTGGCGGCGGGAGCGTTTGGGCGTCGACGCCAGCAGCCGCCCAGACCGGCGGGTCAACGGAGACGTCACCGCGACGACGCCACACGATGCACAGCACCACGCCGAGCAGTGTCATCACGTAGAAGATGCTGTCGGTCTTGGACCCTGCGTACTCGAGCGTCACCTCGTTGTCGGTGGGCACGACGACCATCATGTTCGGGCCGATGCGGTACGGGCCCTCGGCGCCCTCGGCCGTCCAGTTGGGAAAGTAGCTGACCTTGACGAGCACCGGCACACCGGGTTTGTCCACGCGGAACGACAGCGACTGATCGCCCATCCGCACGTCGCTGACGCTCACCGGATCGAGCACCACCTGCTCGATGGCTTGAGCCGGCTGCACCACATCGACCTGATCGGA
Organism: Acidimicrobiia bacterium; assembly: GCA_013821025.1. GTDB lineage: Bacteria > Actinomycetota > Acidimicrobiia > Acidimicrobiales > Ilumatobacteraceae > JACDHN01. The sequence goes on from JACDHN010000037.1 coordinate 7,605, forward strand.
CTCGTTGGCGTCGTCGCCCTGGCGGCGGGCCTGGTCGACTTCAACGGTGATCCGCTGCCACTCGGCAGGGCCTCCGTCTGCAGGCATCGCCGCCCACTCGTCGCGGTGCTGGAACCAGCTCGTACCGAGCTCCAGGTTGCGTTCACGCTGGTCACCGCCCCGAGGCTCCACAACCACCGGTTGCACATCGAGCGCTGCCACGACGGGTGAGTCGTTGAGCTCGTAGATCGTCCACGGTCCTGATCTCGCCACCTCGACGAGATCGTCGTTCGTGGCGGCCTCGGCCTTGGCGGCGTCGGTGAGCAGCATGACGTAGCGCACGCCGAGCGACTGCAACTGGGGCACGCCGGCCGCTGCGTCGAGGCCTGAGTACCGCAGCGCGCGAACGGGTTGGGAGCTGTTCTCCGACATCGAAGCGGTGGCCAAGAAGTGGTACGGCGTGGTGCCCGACGCCTCGAAGAACAGACCCTCCATCGACCCGATGCAGCTATCGGTCCAGAACGGCAGCAGCATCAGCGCCATCGGCGATCCGTACGACCCATTGGTCTCGCTGTGCTCCCAGTAGGCGCGCCCGCAGCCGCGCTGCTCGCCGAGGCCGTCCATAGTGTCGACGAGATGCTGGTACTCGGGATAGGCGTCCTTGTTCTCGTAACCCTTGAAGTTGTATCGCGACCAGCCATCCCCTTGGGCGTCGTAGTCGGGCCCTGCCTTGGCGAACGGGCCCCATGCATACACCGATTCACCGTGCTTGGTGACCTTCGACCCACCGGGCAGCAATTCGAACATGAAGCCGAGCACGAGGAGCGCAGCGAGTCCGCCGCCCGCCAAAGTCGCTGTCCCCGTCGACCAACTCCCCCACGACGTGTTGGGACGATTGCGGACCAGGTTGACCGCCAACACCGCTATCTCGGCCACACCGACGGCCATCAGCAGGTACCGCATCAGGTAGAACCACGGCAGCAGGCGTGGGTTCCACAGCAGCCCGATGAACGGCAGGCTGTCGCGGGCTACATACACGAACGCCACGAAGATGAACGACACGACGCCCATCGCCACGCCGGTGAGGTTGCGCCGGGCGATCGACGCCACGAGCCCGATCACGGCCAGCGTGGTCACGAGTACGTCGATCGTCGTCACCTGGGGGAAGAACATGTCCCAGTAGGAGTCCTCTGCCCCACTCGGCCGGGCCTCGTACTTCATGTCGGTCATGAAGTCGTGGTTCGACAGGAACGGTCCCACCCACCACGCAGCGAGCAGCACCGTCGTCACGCCGACCGACAGGATGTACCAGATGCGCTTGCGGTCGACCCACAGCATGGCGAAGACCGTGGCGGCCACGGCGACGTAGATCGCCACGATGCCGTGGGAGACGCACGCCGCAGCGAGGATCACGGACGCCCACACGCGGTACTTGCCGGTCTCCAGGCCTCTGGCGAGCAGGCCGAGCCCCAGCATCGTGAGCGTCATGGCGATTGAGAACGAGAACTCGCCCGCCATCGTCGACTTCAGGTTGCCGCCGTAGATGCTGAAGCTCTCGTCGAGAGCGAAGATCAGGCCGGCGAACGCGAACAACTCCGGAAGCGGGTAGCGGAACCGAGCGAGACGGCCGAACGCCCAGCAGGCCAACGGGAACGTGATGAGCCCGCTGACGGCGACGACCTTGAAGGCGATGCCGTACGCCAGCACGCTGTCGAGGGCAACGATGGCGAGCGCCGGCAACACCATGTAGAAGCGGTAGGCAGGCATGCCGGCGTACCAATCCATCGACCAGCCGTTGAGCTGTCCACTCGGCAGCAACGTGTCGCGCAGGTACGCCGGGCCCCACACATGCGCTCCCATGTCACCGCCGTTGGGAGTGTTGTCGTCGAAGATCAGGTCGGTGGACGGCTTGAACGGCCAGAACTGCGCGGCTCGCATCATCACCAGCGTCGTGACGATCAGGGTCAGGACGGTGGCCACGACCTTGACAACCCGCTCGGTGTCCCACGGGCGATCGGCCCATGCGATGGGGCGGGCGAAGATGCGTTTACCGGCTCCGGACCACCGGGGCGCCGGTTGGGGCGGCGCCGACGGTTCCAGGTACTCGGCGTCGTCGGCCTCGTCGCCCTCGTGTTCGTGGGGCCGCACCGGATCGAGGCGTTCGGGCGCCAGGACCCCGCCAGGTGCCTCCGACCGGTCGGCGCGCTCGCCGTTGGTGATCGCCGGAGCCGGCTCGTCGATCAGGATCGGGACGTCCTCACGGTGGTCGATGCGGTCAGTCATGGGTAGCACACAATCATGGCAAAGAACCCGGCGAAGCGGGCGTCACGCGGCCACGGCGAGGCCGACGGCGTTGAACGCCATGTGGGCGATGATGGCCATCCCGAGACGCCCGGTCGACATCACACAGGCGCCGAGGACCAGCCCCACGGCGAACAGGCCCGGATACTCGATGGGCCGGAAATGTACGAGGGCGAATATCGCCGCCGCCAGCACCAGCGCAGCGGCCGCTGGGAGGTGTACGGAGAGAGATCGCTGAATCAGACCGCGGTACACGAGCTCCTCTACGACCGGCGCTGCGACCACCACCATGACGATGAGCAACGCCATCGCCGGCCCGGTGGCGCGGTCGAGCAGGTCCTCGGCGTTCTCCGACAAGCGTTCGGGATCGAACGTGCCGGGCCAAATGGCCTCGAGAGGCAGGTAGAGCAGCGGCACGAGCAACAACTGGGTGGCGGCGCCGATGGGAATGCCGGCCAGATCGGTCCAGCGAACATCGACCGCGTAGTCGCGTCGTGCGTCGCCGGTGCCGTGGCGCTGCGACAGCCACCACATCATCCCCAGGTAGATCGTCCAGGTGACGGCGAGCACGACGAACAACAGCGGGATCGGCAGGTCGTCGGACGTGTCGGTGTTAGCGGTTGCGACGAGCGAAGAGAGCAGCTGACCGGCGAACCAGGCGGCGACGTAGCCGCCGACGGCCACACCGGGCGACACCGGGCTCGGGCGCGAACCGACATCCGCCTGCAGACCCCGCACCAGCACGGTGCGACGCTATCGCGACGCGGCCGCCGTGATGCCTGGAGGCGCCGGCGTACCGAACCGGGTCTTCAACCCTGAACGACGCGATCTTGCGGCCGCCAAAATGCTGGTCTCGCTCGCTGGCGCTCGCTCGACTGCGGCTCGTCGCTAGCTGTGACGACCGGGGAGTTCACATCCTGGGGGCCGAAGCGGTACGCCCTCGGGGCGCGTCGTTGCTGCTTCGCTCGGTCAGGCGATGAGGGAATCGGCGTTGTGGGGGGCGGAGCGGCGGTCGTCGAGCCACCAGCCTCTTGGGACCGACATCGCTACGGCGTGCAACTCGCACAGGTCGTAGCCGTGTGGGTCGCGCTCGCCGCTCAGGTCGTCGAGCCACACCTGCGAGCGGTGGTACTGGTACGTCAACGTCGATGTCGCCGGCTGCGAGCAATCCGACCGGCTGCACTGCCGACCATCGGGGTCGTGAGGGCCTGCGAAACCGAGCACCGTCGTAAAATAGGGGAAACGTCCCGACATCCCGTGCATGGTCCGCTCGACCGGGAAACGACCTGAAACGGTCGTAACATACGGCCATGGGAAATCTCCCCCCGCCGCCTCCCCCACCCCCGCCGGGCGGCAGCCGGAATCGGCGTTCGAAGGGCGGACGTGGTTTCACTCCAGGTGGCACCCCCGGTAGCGACGGTGAAACGCCACGTTCGGGCCTACCCCGCTGGTCGATCTGGGTCATCGTCGGCGTCATGGCGGCGGCGTTCCTGCTGCCGAGCCTGTGGCCTCGCAACGAGGGTGAAGACCTCACGTACACCCAATTCATGGCCGAGGTCCGCGACGGAAAGGTCGACTCGGTCGAGATCAACAACACGTCGAACCGCATCACTGGCGTGTTCGAGAACGGTGACGAGTTCGTCACCACAGGGGGAGGCGATCGCGGCTTGTCCGCCGTCGACGAGGCGGTGCTGATCGACAACGAGGTCAACGTGGCGTTCAACACGCCGAGCACCAACTGGCTGCTGAGCATCGCCAGCTTCATGCTGCCCGTGCTGTTGATCATCGGTTTCTTCGTCTGGATGCAGCGCAGGGCCTCCGGCCAGATGGGCAATGTCATGTCCATCGGCCGCAGCCGTGCCAAGGCGTACACCACCGACAAGCCGTCCACGACGTTCTCCGACATCGCCGGGTACGAGGGCGTCAAGACCGAGATCACCGAAGTCGTCGACTTCCTGCGC
>JACDHN010000228.1 GCA_013821025.1 Acidimicrobiia bacterium
CATCGACGACCCGGTCGAGCACCTGATGGAGCTGATGACAACCCGTCGCGTCCGCCATGTTCCCGTCGTCGATGACGACGGCGCCATGCAGGGAATCGTGTCGATCGGCGATGTCGTGAAAGGCCGACTGGGTCAGCTCGAGAACGAGAACCAGGCGCTCAGCGACTACATCCACTACGGACGCTGACCATCTTCTCCGACCGTCGTGACGCCGGGCGTCGCCTCGGCGAGCGCCTCGAACATCTGCGAACGGCGCGGCCGGTCGTCCTCGGGCTGCCGCGCGGCGGCGTCGTGGTCGCCGACGCCATCGCCGATGCCCTCGACGCGCCGCTCGATGTCGTGGTCGTGCGCAAGGTAGGCGTTCCAGGACATCTCGAGCTGGCCATGGGGGCGGTGGGCGAAGCCGGGATCCGCGTCGTGAACGACGATGTGTTGGCACAAGCCTGCGTGAGTGCCGAGCGGTTCGGTCGCGCCGCCGACAACGAGCGATCCGAGCTGGAACGGCGCACCACGGCCTACCGCCAGGCCCGGCCGTTGGCGGACCTGACGGCGAGGACGGTCATCGTCGTCGACGATGGCATCGCCACCGGGGCGACGGCCAGGGCGGCGCTGCAGGTGGTGAGGGCCCACGATCCCCAACGGGTGGTCCTGGCCGTGCCCGTCGCCCCACCCTCGACGCTGCGCCAGCTCGCTTCACTGACCGACGAGATCGTGGCCATCGAGGTCCCCGAGGAGATGCGGGCGGTAGGCGAGTTCTACCGACACTTCGATCAGACGACCGACGCCGAGGTCGTCGAACTCCTCGCTGCACGCCAGCAGCGCCGGGGACGATGAGTCTCGGGACGAGTTACCGGAAGCTGTTCACGGCTAGCTCGATCTCCAACCTCGGCGACGGTGTGGGTCAGTTGGCCTATCCCTGGCTGGCCTCGGCCGTCACCCGCAACCCGATCCTGATCGCTCTCGTGGCCGTCGCCCAGCGCCTGCCGTGGCTGGTCTTCACGCTACCGGCTGGAGTGATCACGGACCGTCTCGATCGGCGCCGCATCATGGTTGCCGCCAACGGCGGGAGGGCCGTGCTGACCGGCGGCGTGGCAATCGCCGTGCTGTGGCGAGGTGGTGCGCTGCCAGGTCCCGACGAGCTCGACATGGTCGGCGAGACCGAGCTCGTGCTCTACCTCTGCGTCGTGGTCGCCACGTTGCTGCTCGGCGTTGGAGAAGTGTTGTACGACAACAGCGCCCAGACGATCATGCCGGCGCTCGTCGCCACGGACGACCTGGAGAAGGCGAACGGCCGGTTGTGGGCCGCCGAATCGGTGACGAACCAATTCCTCGGCCCACCGCTGGGGTCGCTGCTGCTCGCCATCGGGTTCGCCGTACCGTTCTTCGTCGACGCCGGCACGTTCGCCGTGTCGGCGGCCCTGATCTTCGCCATCTCGGCCACTCCGCCGCGCAGCGAGCCCGCACCCCGACGGCCCTGGCGGGTGGAGCTGCGCGAAGGATTCGGCTGGCTGTGGCACCACGACCTACTGCGGCCGATGGCCATCGTGCTCGGAGGGCTCAACGGCCTGGGCGCCGTGTCGGCCGCCGTGCTCGTGCTGTTCTCACAGGAGGTGCTCGGCACGTCGGCAACCGAGTTCGCCGTGCTGTCCACGGCCGGCGCCGTCGGCGGCGTCCTCGGGGGCTGGACCGCGTCGTGGGTCAGCAAGCGGATCGGTTCGGGTCCCTCGCTGTGGGTGACGATGTTGGGTGGGGCGGGTACGTCAGCGGTGATCGGCGCCGTGTCGTTGTGGCCGATCGTGTGGCTGATGTTCGGGTTCTACGCCTTCAGCGCCGTGTTGTGGAACGTGATCACGGTCAGCCTGCGCCAGTCGATCATTCCCGACCGCCTGCTCGGCCGCGTGAACAGTGTTTACCGCTTCTTCGCCTGGGGGGCGATCCCGATCGGCGCCATGGTCGGCGGACTCGTGGTGGCAGTCACCGATGCGTTCGCCGGCCGTGAGATCGCCCTGCGTACGCCGTGGTTCGTGGCCGCCCTTGGACAGTTGCTGCTGTTGATGTATGCGGCGCCGCGCCTGACGACGGCTGCAATGGACAAGGCCCGCGCCGACGCCGTGACGGCGAGAGGACAGACAACTCCTTCCCGATAGATTTGACAGGGCCGATCTGGCTCGAACCCGGGTGCCGTGGCGCCCGGGTTCTTCGTGTGTCCCCGAACGAGTTGACGAGAACGAACCATGCCCAAGCGAGATATCCCCCTGGAGCGCTACCGCAACATCGGCATCATGGCGCACATCGATGCCGGCAAGACGACGACCACCGAGCGCATCCTCTACTACACGGGCAAGACGTACAAGATCGGCGAAGTGCACGAGGGCGCAGCCGTCATGGATCACATGGCCCAAGAGCAAGAGCGCGGCATCACCATCACGTCCGCAGCCACCACGACGTTCTGGCGCGACCATCGCATCAACATCCTCGACACCCCCGGCCACGTCGACTTCACGATCGAGGTGGAGCGGTCACTTCGCGTGCTCGACGGTGCCGTAGCTGTGTTCGACTCCGTTGCCGGCGTCGAGCCCCAGACCGAGACCGTGTGGCGTCAGGCGAACAAGTACAACGTGCCGCGCATGTGCTTCGTCAACAAGATGGATCGCACGGGCGCCAACTTCTTCCGCACCGTCGAGATGATCGCCTCCCGCCTCGACGCAGTGCCGGCCGTGACCCAGCTGCCGATCGGTGCCGAGGCCAACTTCCAAGGCGTCGTCGACCTCGTCAAGATGAAGGCCGTGGTGTGGACGGGTGAGCAGCTCGGAGCCGAGTACCACGAGGAGGAGATCCCGGCCGAGATGAAAGCCGACGCCGAGGAGTGGCGTCACCGGCTGCTCGACATCGTCGCCGGTGAGGACGAGGAGACGATGGAGAAGTTCCTCAACGAAGAGGAGCTCAGCGTCGCCGACCTGAACCGCGCCCTTCGTGCCGGAACCCTCGCAGGATCGTTCGTACCCGTGCAGTGCGGCTCGGCGTTCAAGAACAAGGGCGTCCAGCTGCTACTCGACGCCATCATCGACTACATGCCGAGCCCGCTCGACGTCCCCGCGGTGCGCGGCACCGACCTGCGCGGCGAGGAGACCGTCGAGCGTCAAGCCGACGAGACTGAGCCATTCGCGGCGCTGGCGTTCAAGATCGTGAGCGACCCGTTCGGCCGCCTGACGTACTTCCGTGTCTACTCTGGCCAGGTCAACAAGGGCGACGAGGTGTACAACTCGGTCAAGGAGAAGCGCGAGCGCCTCGGGCGCATCCTGCTGATGCACGCCAATCAGCGCGAAGACCTCGAGTTCGCTCAAGCCGGTGACATCGTCGCCGGACTCGGCTTCAAGGACGTCACCACCGGTGACACCCTGTGCGACCGCTCGAACCCGGTGATCCTCGAGCGCATGGTGTTCCCAGAACCGGTGATCCACGTCGCCATCGAGCCCAAGACGAAGAGCGACCAGGACAAGCTCGGTAAGGCGCTGAAATCGCTATCCGACGAAGACCCGACGTTCCGCGTGCGCACCGACTACGAGACCGGACAGACCGTCATCTCGGGGATGGGCGAACTGCACCTCGAGATCCTGGTCGACCGCATGATGCGCGAGTTCGCCGTCGAGGCGACCGTCGGCAAGCCGCAGGTCGCCTACCGCGAGACGATCACCCAGACGGTCGAGTCGGTCGAGTACCGCCACATCAAGCAGACCGGCGGTTCGGGCCAGTTCGCCGTGATCAAGCTGACGCTCGAGCCCACCGGCCCAGGGGGCGGCTACCAGTTCTCCGACGACATCAGGGGCGGTCGCGTGCCGCGGGAGTACATCCCCGCCGTCGATCAGGGCGCCCGGTCGGCGCTCGAGTCTGGCGTGCTTGCCGGCTACCCGATGGTCGATGTGCGTGTTCGCCTCGTCGACGGCCAGTACCACGACGTCGACTCATCGGAGATGGCATTCAAGATCGCCGGTCAAGCCGGTTTCCGCAAGGCCGCCGAGATGGCACGGCCGGTGCTGCTCGAGCCGATCATGTCGGTCGAGGTGGTCACGCCCGAGAATCACATGGGTGATGTCATCGGCGACCTGTCGAGCCGCCGTGGCCGCATCGAGGGCATGGAAGCCAACGGCAACACCCAGGTGGTCCGAGCGCAGGTGCCGCTTTCGGACATGTTCGGGTACAGTACCGATCTTCGATCCCGGACACAGGGACGTGCCACGTACACGATGCAGTTCGACAGCTACCAACAGGTGCCGGAGTCCATCGCTTCCGAGATCATCAAGCGAGTCCGCGGCGAGTGATCGCCCCGGCCGAATGCACGTTGACAACCTACGAATCAGTGAACGCAAGCACAGTGGAGTGTGAGAGCCGATGAGCAAGGTGAAGTTTGAGCGTACGAAGCCGCATGTGAATGTGGGGACGATGGGTCATATTGATCATGGGAAGACGACGTTGACGGCGGCGATTTCGAGGACGTTGGCTGATCGTGGGTTGGCGGAGTATTCGCCGTTTGAGTCGATTGATCGGGCGCCGGAGGAGAAGGCGCGGGGGATTACGATTCAGATTGCTCATATTGAGTATGAGACGGAGAATCGGCATTATGCGCATGTGGACATGCCGGGTCATGCGGATTACATCAAGAATATGATTACGGGTGCTGCGCAGGTGGATGGGGCGATTTTGGTGGTGGCGGCGACGGATGGTCCGATGCCGCAGACGCGTGAGCATGTGTTGTTGGCTCGTCAGGTTGGGGTGCCGTACATTGTGGTGGCGTTGAACAAGGCTGACATGGTGGATGATGAGGAGTTGCTGGACCTCGTGGAGTTGGAGGTGCGGGAGTTGTTGACGGAGTATGAGTTCGATGGGGATGAGGCGCCGATTGTGCGGGTGTCGGCGTTGAAGGCGTTGGAGGGTGATGAGGGGTGGCAGGCGAAGGTGTTGGAGTTGATGGCTGCTGTTGAT
>JACDHN010000229.1 GCA_013821025.1 Acidimicrobiia bacterium
GATGAGGACAGCCCCCTCGCGCGTCACGCGCAACGTGGTCTCGATGGCCTCGGTGTAGGCGTTCGATCCGTGCGTGGCCAGGCTGAACCACAGCGGCAGCCCCCTGGCTCGGCGGGAGAGGTGGTGGGCGTAGTCGGAGGCGTTCCATGGTCCCGACTCCTGGCCCGGCTCGGCTACGGGGTGCAGCACGTCGAGATACTCGGCCTGTTGGGTGTGCGCAGCGCGACCGGACTCGGGATCCCGGTAGATGAGGGCGCAAGAGTCGAACGGGGCGAACAGCCACTTGTGCGGATCGAGTATCAGGCTGTCGGCCCGATCGATGCCGGCGAACCGGTCTCGCACGCTGGGCGCGGCGAGCCCGGCGGCGCCGTACGCACCGTCGACGTGGAACCACACCCCAGTCGACTCTGCCACAGCGGCGGCGGCGGCGAGATCGTCGACCACGCCGGCGTTCGTTGTGCCCGCCGTAGCGACGACGGCGAACAACCGGTCCCGGTCCTGCGCCAAGAGCCCGGCCACCGTCTGTTCCAGCGCCGCTCCCGAAAGCCGGCCACTGACGTCGGCGGGGCACAGAACGACATCGGCGTCCATTGCCCGGGCTGCCTGTGCCACCGACGAGTGGGCGCCGGTCGACGCCACGATCAATCCCCTTGTCCGGTCGTGGCGCCCGTTGGCCAGGTGGCGCCAGCGCCAACGGGCAGCGAGTAGGGCGCTGAGGTTGCCGGCCGTGCCGCCGCTGACAAACACTCCGCCGGCCCCTTCGGGCAGGCCGGCGAGGCCGGCGATCCACGACAGCGCCTCGTTCTCGGCGAAGATCGCCCCGGCGCCCTCCAACCACGACCCGCCGTAGATGCTCGACGCTCCGACGACGAGGTCGAACAGCACGGCCGCCTCGGTCGGCGCCGCCGGTAGAAACGCCAAGAACCGCGGGTGGTCGATGGAGATGCAGGCAGGGGCCAGCACGTCGGCAAAGATGCGCAGCGCCTCGGTTCCACCGATGCCGTCCTCTGTGATGGTGCGCCCGGCCTCTCGGCGCAGCTCGGTCGGCGTGCGCGGCCCGTCGAGTGGTGGCGGGTCGAGCCGGACGCGTTCGATGGCGTAGCGGACGACGGCCTGGGTCAGCTCCTCGGCCGACGCGTCGTGATGGTGCAACGTTGCTCCTCGGAACGGTCAGTCTTCGAGTTCGAGCAGCTCGCTGCCCTCGTGGCGGGCCTCGGCGTCCCGTACCAGGAATTGCCCGAGGATGCCCGACAACACGGCACCGCTCATCAGCACCATCACCGGGATCAGGACCAGCACCAGGACGATCACGATCGCTCCAGCCATGCTCAGCACCTTAGAGCGTGCGAGAACGGAACCGGGTCGCGTCGTTCAGAGGTGAAACCCCGGTTCGGCACGCCGGCGCCTCCAGGCGCCTCGGCGGCCGCTTCATGAACGGAACCGGGTCGCGTCGTTCAGAGGTGAAACCCCGGTTCGGCACGCCGGCGCCTCCAGGCGCCTCGGCGGCCGCTTCATGAACGGAAGCAGGTCACCAGGTGGTCGTCGACCAACCCGCACGCCTGCATCAGCGCGTAGCAGATGGTCGGGCCGACGAAGCGGAAGCCGCGCCGCTTGAGCTCTTTGCTCATCGCCAGCGATTCGGCTGTCGAGGCCGGGAGCTCGGCCGAGGTGCGCCAGGCATTTCGGATCGTCCCCCCGCCGACGAAGTCCCACAGGAGAGCCGCCGGGTCGTCGAGGTCGCACCACAGGCGGGCGTTGTCGATTGCCGACGTCACCTTGGCCCGGTTGCGCACGATGCCGGCGTCGGCGAGGAGCCGATCCACGTCGTTGTCGCCGAACGAGGCGACGCGCTCGGCATCGAATCCGGCGAATGCGCTGCGGTAGCCGGAGCGCTTGTCGAGGATGGTCGTCCACGAAAGACCGGCCTGGGCGCCCTCCAGGATCAGGAACTCGAACAGCACGGAGGGGTCGTGCTGTGGCACGCCCCACTCCGTGTCGTGGTACTCGATGTTGCGCGCCGACGTCCCCTCTGCCCAGTCGCAGCGTGGCCGGCCGTCGCCCGGCGACATCATCCGGGCTTGTACGCCCACGCCTCCACTTCGACCGCAGCGCCTCGCGGCAGGGCGAGGACGGCCACCGTTGAGCGAGCGGGCCGATGGTCGCCGAAACCCTGTGCGTAGGCGTCGTTGAACGTGTCGAAGTCGCCCATGTCCGTGAGGAAGCAGGTCGTCTTCACCACGTCGGTCAGCGAAGCGCCGACTTCGGCGAGGCGGTCGGCGACGTTGACCAACAGCTGCGAGGTTTGGGCAGGGACTCCACCGTCGACGAGCACGTCGTCACGCACCCCGACCTGGCCGGAGACGATGATGAAGTCACCGGCGCGCACGACCGGCGCGTAGGGACCGAGCGGCTTGTTCATATCTGCGACCGTAGCCTGACGGGTGTTTGCGAGGCGTCGATACGTTGGGGCCGGCATGATCGAGACACTGCGCTCCGTGTTGCACTTCAGGCGCTTCGAGTTGGACGCCGTGGAACGACGACTGGCCACGGCCGCCAACGTCGACGACGTGCGACGCATCGCCCGGCGCCAGACGCCTCGAGGGGTCTTCGACTACATCGACGGTGCCGCCGAGGACGAACGCACGATGGAGGCCAACGCTGGCGCGTTCGCCAGGCTCTCGTTTCGGCCTCGCATCCTGCGCGATGTATCCGCCGTCGAACCGGCGACGACGTTGCTCGGCCGCCCGCTGCCGATCCCGCTCGTGCTGGCGCCGACCGGGTTCACGCGCATCGCCGACCCTGAGGGCGAGTTGGCGGTGGCCCGGGCCGCCGAGCGGGCAGGACTGCCGTACACGCTGTCGACGCTGGCCACCCGTTCGATCGAGGACGTCGCCACGGCCAACGGCGAGGGGCGGCGCTGGTTCCAGGTCTATGTGTGGCGCGACCGTGGCCTGGTCGAGGACATGATCGAGCGAGCGGCGCTGGCGCGCTACGAGGCGCTGGTGCTGACCGTCGACACCGCCGTGCTCGGCCGCCGCGAGCGCGACGTGCGGCGAGGCTTCACGCTGCCGCCCAAGATCGGCCTCGACACCATCGTCGACGGCATCCTCCATCCCGGGTGGACGTGGAAGTTCGTTCGCTCCGAACCGATCAGGTTTGCCAACGTCGCTGGCTCTGGCCCCGGCGACGGGACCGATGCCGTGTCACTGGCCGACTTCGTGAGCTCACAGTTCGATCCCTCCGTGTCGTGGAAGGATCTCGACTGGCTGCGCTCGGTGTGGAAGGGACCGATCGTGCTCAAGGGAATCCAGACCGTAGAGGACGCCCTGCTGGCCGCGGATGCTGGCGTGGAGGCCATTGCCCTGTCGAACCATGGCGGCCGTCAGCTCGACGGCGCGCCGGCGGCGCTCGACCTCGTCGCCCCAGTGGTCGATGCCGTCGGGGACCACGTCGAGATCATCTGTGACGGAGGTGTACGCCGGGGCAGCGACATCGTGAAGGCCGTGGCGCTGGGCGCCACAGCATGCATGGCCGGCCGCGCGTATCTGTACGGGCTGGCAGCCGGCGGCGAGCGCGGCGTCGACCATGTGCTCGGCCTGCTGGATGCCGACGTGCGCAGGACGATGGCCCTGCTCGGCGCGGCGACGCTCGCCGACCTCGGTCCAGAACTCCTCGATCAGACGACCGATTGAGAGAGGGCCGGGGACGCGTCATTCTGAACTGAGGACCCGGTTCGGTACGCCGGCGCCTCCAGGCGCTTCGGCGGCCGCCTCGAATGGCCAGTCGAGATCAGGAGAAGCTCTGACCGCAGCCGCAAGTACGGCTGGCGTTCGGGTTCGTGATCTGGAAACCCGACTGCTCGAGCGTCTCCTTGTAGTCGAGGGTGGCACCCTCGAGCAACTGTGAGGAGGCGGAATCGACGATCACCTTCACCTTCTCTCCGTACGTGGCTTGCTCGTCGTCAGCGGCCACGTCGGCATCGAAGAACATCTCGTAGGAGAACCCACTGCACCCGCCCGGCCGCACGGCCACGCGCAGTGCGAGCTCCTCGGAGCCCTCTGCCTCGAGCAGTTCTTTCACCTTGACCGCTGCACTGTCGCTGAGCGTGATCACAGGGGTGTCCTCCTTGGTACGTGCTGAGTCCAATGTTAGCGCTCTCCGACCGCAACACGGCAGGGCGTGCGATGACTGCGGTCGCAGAACTCGATCACCCGGGCGTCGCCCATCTCACGGACGAGTCCGCTGACGATGCCATGGTGGAGCGTGCAGATCAGATCGGGGTGCTCGTCGACCTGGGCCTGGAACGGGCATCGTCCGAACGACACGATCGCCGTCTCGTGGTCATCGGCCTCCTCGACCGTTGGCTCGAAGCCCAGGCGACCCAGATCGTCCACGAGCGCTTCCAGCGTGGAAGGCGCAGTCCCGTAATGCTGCGCCCGACGAGCGCCGCGTTGGTAACCGACCTCGTAGGCGTCGTCGCTGCTGGCGCCCAGCCGCCGCGCCATGGCCAGCGCCAGATCGGCCAGCTCGGCGACACCTGACGGCTCGAAACCGAGCGAAGGGGTCACGGTGGCGATGGAGTACCTGTGGTGGGGCCTGCCGACCTCGCCCCGACCGTCGATGCTCACATCGATCAGGCCGACGTCGCGCATCCGTTCGAGGTGGGGCCGAACGGTGTTCGGATGGAGTTGCAACAATGCGGCGATCTCGGCCGTCGTCAGAGGCCGAGACGCGCTTGCCAGGTGCTCGTAGATGGCAAAGCGCGTGTTGTCCCCGAGTGCCTTCAGCAGTTCGAGCTGGCCCGAGCCGGCCGGTGATGTCGGCGTGACCGTCACTTCGTCATCGTACCCGCGAGCCGCGACATAACACGGTGGGCGCCGGTAAAATGCATGCCGTGACCACCGTCCCGGCTCCGACTCGCGACGATGTGCTGGGCGTGCTCAGCGGCGTCGTCGATCCCGAGCTCGGTAGCGAC
>JACDHN010000038.1 GCA_013821025.1 Acidimicrobiia bacterium
GTCACCGCCAGCCACTTCGCCACGCTGAACGAGATGTTCGGTAACCGGACGGTGTGTGGGATCGGACGCGGCGACTCTGCTGTGCGCGTCACGAACGGCAAACCCACCACGCTCGACACGTTGCGTGACTCGATCCATGTGATCAGGGAACTGGCCAACGGGCGCGGGGTGGAGCTCAACGGCTCGACCATCACGTTGCCGTGGGCGACGCGCAGCGAGCTCGAGGTGTGGGTGGCCGGCTACGGCCCGAAAGCGTTGGCACTGACGGGCGAGGTGGCCGACGGGTTCATCCTGCAGCTCGCCGACCCGTCGATCGTGCAATGGACCATCGCAGCAGTTCGTCAGGCGGCGGACGCAGCGGGGCGGGATCCGGACGCCATCACGATGTGTGTCGCGGCTCCCGCCTACGTTGCCGACGGCTCGAAAGAATCCATGGCGCACATGCGCGACCAGTGCCGCTGGTTCGGTGGCATGGTCGGCAACCACGTGGCCGATCTCGTCGCCCGGTACGGCGAGGGATCGGCGGTCCCGACGGCGCTGACCGACTACATCAAGGGCAGGCAGGGCTACGACTACAACCAGCACGGCCGGTCGGGCAACACGCACACGTCGTTCGTGCCCGATGAGATCATCGACCGGTTCTGCATCCTCGGAGGCGTCGACGAGCACGTGCGCCGGCTGTCCGAACTTCGCGACCTCGGGGTGGATCAGTTCGCCATCTACCTGCAGCATGACGCAAAGGACGCCACGCTGGCGGCGTACGGCGAGCACGTGATCCCGGCGCTCCGAGACGTGGCGCTGGCGAAGTCATGACGGACCGTGTGGCGAGGAGGCGGTGATCCGTCGGGTGGCGCTCTTTCTCGGGTCGCTGCTCGTCGTGGCGGCCATCTGGGAGCTGTACAAGCTGATCGGGCCCGAGGCCGGCGGGACGGTGTTCGGGGCGCGCTTGCTCCCGAGGGCGCAGGACTCCGCCATGCCTCACGTATGGGACATGCTCAGCCGGTTCGGCGATCCGGAGCGGCGGGGCTCGGACCGGGCGAACTGGCGCGTCGTGCTGGCAGCTGCTTGGTTCTCCTTCCGCCTCGCCTTGGCCGGTTTCGCGATCGGCACATTGCTCGGCATGGGTCTTGCGATGGTGATGGCCCGCTTCAAGGTCGTCGAGCGCGGTCTGCTCCCGTACCTGGTGATGTCTCAAACCGTGCCGTTGATCGCACTCGCACCGCTCGTTGCCACGTGGGGCGGCAAGGTGCAGGTGGGCGAGTGGGTGTGGCCGCGGTGGATGTCGGCGGCCGTGCTCGGAGCGTTCCTGGCGTTCTTCCCCGTTGCCGTCGGTGCCCTCCGGGGCTTTGCCTCGGCGCCGGCAGCATCGGTGGAGTTGATGCGCAGCTACGCAGCTACGTGGCGAGCGACGTTCCTCAAGCTGAGCTTTCCCGCGTCGGTGCCGTACCTGGTTCCGGCGCTGAAGCTGGCGGCGACGTCATCGGTGATCGGCGTCGTCGTGGCCGAGATCTCCACGGCGCTGCGCGGAGGCATCGGACGGCTGATCGTCGAGTACGCCCAGCAATCCACGGGTGACCCGACGAAGCTGTTCACGGCGATCTTCGGCGCTGCGGCGCTCGGGCTGCTGATGGCCGGTCTGGTGTCATGCTTTGAGTACGTGATGATGCGCAACCGTCCGCGGCCCGAGGAGGACGAGCGTGCCCTCGACACCATCCGCAGGGAGGCACTCGCGTGAGTGAGCACCGGGCCGTGGTCGTGGATGGTGTGAGCAAGGTGTTCAACCGCGGCACGCCCCGCCAAGTCGAGGCTCTGGTGGACATCGACCTCACCGTCGGGGGCGGCGAGTTCGTGTCGTTGATCGGTCCATCGGGATGCGGGAAGTCGACGCTGCTGCGCCTCGTCGCCAACCTCATCGAACCCTCTACGGGCGAGGTGCTGGTGGCGGGCAAGGATGCGCCTCGCGCGCGTCTCGACCAGGAGTACGGCATGGCGTTCCAACAGGCCGGCCTGTTCGACTGGCGCTCGGTGGCGCGCAACGTGGAGCTGCCCTTGGAGCTGAAGGGCTGGGACGGGTCGCGCCGCAGGCGGCGGGCGCTCGAGATGTTGCAGCTCGTGAAGCTCACCGACTTCGCCGATCACAAACCGTGGCAGCTCTCGGGCGGCATGCAGCAGCGAGTAGCTATCGCCAGGGCGCTGGCGGCACACCCGCGGCTGCTGCTGATGGACGAGCCGTTCGGGGCCCTCGACGAGATGACCCGCGAGCACATGCAGGCCGAGCTGCTGCGGATCTGCGCCGAGACGGAGACCAGCGTCGTGTTCGTGACACACTCGATCCCCGAGGCGGTGTACCTGTCGGACCGCGTCGTCGTCATGTCGCCACGCCCCGGCCGCATCACCGAGATCATCGATGTCGATTTGGGGCCGAGCCGCACCGTCGAAACGCGCGAGGACGCCTCCTACTTCAAGAAGATCACCGAGGTGCGCGAGGCGTTGCGAGCGGGCGAGGATGACCGCGAGACGGAAGCAGTCGTGGCGGAGGAGCGTTCGAGTCGGTGACGCGTCGCCGCCTGCTCACGTCGCTCGGGCCGCCGATCGTGTTCGGTCTGGCGTTCCTCGGCCTGTGGGAAGCCGTCGTGCGCGGCTTCGACCTCAAACCGTATTTCCTTTCGGCGCCGTCCAAGATCGTGGAAGCGATCGGCGACAACGTCGACAACGTGTGGGACGCCACGGTCGTGTCAGGCACCAACGCTCTCGTCGGTCTCGTCATCGGCACGCTGCTCGGGGTGGCCGTCAGCTTCGCGCTCATGCGGTTCCGCGTGCTGGACGATCTCGTGACCCCGCTCGCCGTGGCACTCAACGCCATCCCGATCTTCGTGCTAGTGACGGTGTTCAACAACATGTTCGCGATCACGTCCGAGGTCCCCCGACGGCTGATGGTCACGATCGTCGTGTACTTCATCGTGCTCGTCAACGTCGCCAAGGGCCTGCGCCAGGTGCAACCGACACACCTCGAGTTGCTGCGCTCGTATGCTGCCTCGCCGACTGCCGTGCTGAGCAAGGCCCGCATCCCCAACGCCGTGCCGTACCTCTTCACTGCGCTGCGGATCGCCGCGCCTGCTGCGGTCATCACCGCGTTCGTCGCCGAGTACTTCGGCGGTAGCCAGAACGGATTGGGCTACGGCATCACTTCGAACTCTGCGGGCTCCAAGAACGCCGTCGCCTGGGCGTACGTCGTCGGGGCCTGCACATTGGGGCTGGTGTTCTTCCTGATCGCCGTGTCCCTCGAGAGCTACATCAACACAAGACGGGGTCTCGGCCCCGGGGGAGGAACCACATGACCACGCATCGTTCGCGCCGGCGGGTGCACATTGCAGTCGCCAGCGTCGTGACCTTGGCCCTCATCGCCACCGCATGCGGAGACGACGAAGAAGGAACCGCGACCGAACCGCCAGGATCGGAGGCCCCCGGGCCCACCGACGTGGCCGAAACCACGGCTGCGCCCGACACCACGGCGGCACCCGACACCACGGCGGCACCCGACACCACGGATCCATCCGCCACCACCGCAGGGCCAGACGGCTCGGCACCGGCTGCCGAGTGCGACACTCCCGATGAGGTGTCGCTGCAGTTGCAATGGGTGACCCAAGCCCAGTTCGGTGGCTATCTCGCCGCCGTGGAACAGGGCTTCTATGAGGACATGTGCCTCAACGTCGAGATCGTCGAGGGAGGGCCCGACATCGTGCCCCAGCAGCAGCTCGCCGACGGGGCCGTCGACTTCGCCATCGCCTGGGTGCCCAAAGCCCTGGCCAGCCGCGAAGCGGGTGCCGACATCGTCAACATCGCCCAGATCTTCCAGCGCTCGGGGACACTGCAGGTGGCGTTCGCCGACAGCGGTATCGCCAGTCCCGCAGACTTCGAGGGCAAGAAGATCGGCAACTGGGGCTTCGGCAACGAGTACGAGATCTTCGCTGCGCTCGGTGAAGCCGACCTCGATCCGGCCCAGGACGTAGAGCTCGTGGCGCAGCAGTTCGACATGAACGGCTTGCTCAACGGCGACATCGACGCCGCAGAGGCGATGACGTACAACGAGTACGCCCAGGTGCTCGAGGCCGAGAACCCCGATACCGGGGAGCTGTACACGCCAGAGGATCTCAGCGTCATCTCCTACGAGGACGTCGGCGTCGGCATGCTGCAGGACGCCATCTGGGCCGATGGCGCCAAGCTGGAGTCGGATGAGGCCTACCGTGACATCGCCGTCCGGTTCGTCGCCGGCTCGATCCAGGGTTGGGCGTACTGCCGTGACAACGTCGAGGCATGCCGCGACGTCGTCGTCGACGCCGGCTCGCAGCTCGGTAACAGCCATCAGCTGTGGCAGATGAACGAGGTCAACAAGCTCATCTGGCCGGCTCAGGGTGGGATTGGTGTGATCGACGAAGCGGCCTGGAACCGGACCGTCGAGATCGCCCAGAACACCTCCAACCTCGAAGGGGCGACCGTGCTCACCGAGGCGCCGTCCGAGGGTTCGTTCACGAACGACGTCGTGAACGAGGCGCTCGAGATGCTGGGTGACAGCGTCGACACGACGGGCGAGGGCTTCGAGCCGATCGAGGTCACCGTCGAAGCGGGCGGAGCGTAGCCCGAACGCGCAACGTCCCGAGTGGCCGGCCGAAGGGCCGACCGCTCGGGACGTCTCTTGGTGACTCCTTCGACTCAGTGACGAGTTCCACCGTCGCGCCGGCTTCCATGCGTCCAGCACGGCCTCTGGGTGCGCTTGGTATCGTTGCGCCGTGTCCATCCCGGGTTCGATCGATCGCGCCGTTCGCCGGTACGGGTTCCGTCGTGCTGCACGCCGTGCGCCACGTGCCGTGCAGCGTCGAGCCACCAGAGCAGCAGGCGCCACCATCACCCGGCTGCGAGAGATCGGCCCGTTCGGCGACTCCCGGCGTGCCGAGCGGCTGCTCCTCTCCCACGGCTTCGACCCCGATTCGGTGATGATCGTGTCGGATTCGCAGTTCGGACCGCAGATGATCCGCAAGCAGACCACCGACTGGCCGACCTACCAGCAGGTGTTCGTCAAAGAGGACTACCGCTTCGACCATCCGGCGCCGAAGACCATCGTCGACCTCGGAGCGAACGTCGGCTACTCAGCGGTCTACTACCACGCCAGGTATCCGCAGGCACACATCGTCGCCGTCGAGCCGGGATCCGAGAACGCCGCCGTGGCGCGGGTCAACGTCTCGCTGGCCTGTGTGCCGGGTTCCGTCGACGTGGTCGAGTCGGCGATCTGGCACAGCCCTGCCCATCTCAAGATCACGAATCCTGACGCCAACGCCTGGGCGTTGCGCGTCAACGAGGCCGATCCCGACGACAAGAGCTCGTTTGCCGCCACCACCATGCCGATGCTGATGACCAGGTACGGCCTCGACACCATCGACCTGGTGAAGATCGACATCGAAGCCGGTGAGCGTTACCTGTTCGCCAAGAACACCGAGTGGCTCGATCATGTGAACGAGATCGTGATCGAGCTGCACGACCGGTTCACCAAGGGTTGCCGCAAGCCGGTGATCGATGCCCTCGAAAGGCACTGGGGTGACTACGACGAGGTCACGCAGGGCGAGAACACCCTGTTCAGCCGGAGGCGGCGTCTCACCTCGTCGTCGTCGAGGTAGCCGGTGTCGATCGTCTGCGACGACTACGACCTGCTGTTCACGCACGTGCCGAAGACCGGCGGGATCTTCGTCGAGCGCCTGCTGCTCGACGAACTCGGCGGCCGCAAGGTGGGTGGTCGGCACGCCACCTTCCGTTGGCTGTCGCTCCCGCAGGTCCCGAAGGTGAGGGTGTTCGTCGTGCGCCAGCCGATCGACTGGTACCGCTCGTATTGGGCGTACGTGCGCAGCATCGCCCGGTCGCGGGCGGCATGGATCATCTGGGACACCGGTCGCCCCAGTCACCCCACCACACTGCTCGATCGCTCGTGCGGAGCAGACACGTTCGAGGGATTCATCACCAACGTGGTGCGACACTTCCCCAACGGGTTCGTGCGTTCGATGTACTGCGACTTCATGAACGGTGCCACCCACGCTCTGCGCACCGAACGTTTGCGTGACGACCTCGCCGCACTCTTGCAGCTGGTCGGGTATGCCACGCCAGGTGTCGTGCACGAGCGTCCCCCGGAGAACCAGTCACCGCCGAAGTGGACCGCGAAGACCACCCTGCCCATCGACCTGGAACGCCGGCTCGTGGAGCTCGACAACCTCGACGGTCTCCAACTGCCCTACGTCACACCATGATCGTGCATCGGCGAACCATCAGCCGTCAGGGCGGCCAGACCCCGTCGCTGCTGCGTCCGGTCACACGCGCCCGGTGGACCCTGCGCCGATGGGCCGACCGCGTGATGGACGAGCGCGTCGAGCGCGCTGTCGCTCGACGGGCGCCGCAGCTGCAGCATTCAGTCGATGCCACCGTCGACCGACTCGCCAAGTCCCTGGCGGAGGTCGAACGCGACCTGTTCCCGGTGCGCCACCTGCTGGCCACCGGTCGGCGCGGCAACCGCACGATCACCGAGCCGCAGCTCGAACGGCTGTACCAACAGGTGCGGACCGTGACCGGGGTCCAGCGGCTCGCCGGCTACGGCCGCCAGACGTACCGGTCGCTGATCGAGCTGGAGCTGCGTGGCGTCGGCCGGATCGCCGGATCAACGTCGAACGTGCTCGGCAAGCTGATGACCACTCCGTTGCTGGCGCCCCCACCCGGTCCGGTGCTCGAGATCGGCACGCTGTACGGCATCTTCGCCGGCGGGTTGTTGCGGCAGTTCCGCCGGCTCGGCGACGCCCGTCACGTAACGGTCGTCGATCCGCTGGTTGGCGTCCAGCTACAGCCGGGTTCCATGGGCGGCGGAGATCTGAGTGGCAGTCCGGTCGTTCCCGAACTGGTGCTCGCCAACCTCAGGCTCAGTGGCGCCGACGACGACGAGTTCCGGCTGATCCAGGGGTACTCGACGGACCCGGACACCCGCGCCGCCGCCGGAGACCGCAGCTACGCAGTGGTGATCGTCGACGGGGATCACTCCGAGCAGGGCGTCTACGAGGATCTGCGCTGGGTGGCCGGGTGTTGCGTCGACGGCGCGATCGTGGTGCTCGACGACTTCGATGACCCCGGCTGGCCCGGCGTGCGCAGCGGCTTCGAGCGGGCCTGTGCCGACGGGGCGTCGTTCACCCTGATCGGTACCGTCTCCACCTCTGCCTACTTGCGGTTCGAGGCGTCGGCAGGCGACCATCACCCGCGCCGCTCTCCGTGAGCACGGTTCGGCCGTCACCCTCGAACTGGTCGCGAATCCGTTCTCGCGGTGAACGGCCGCAGAGGTCGTGGTCGTTGACCATGAGCACGTCGAAGACGCCCATCGGGACGCGACCTTCACTGAGCGCCTCGAGATTCACCAGCTGGCCGACCGAGGACCTCGACGCTGCGCCGAGGTAGCGTCCGCCGCCGTTCACGACCCGTGCAGCCCGCGCCGCCGAGGGCGCCGACAGATCGAGCACCGAGGCGCCTCGATGCCGGTCGAGCAGGATGCCGAGCACGTCATCGTCGGTCTTGCCGATCGACGCTCGCGGTTCGGGAACCCTGGGATAGCCGAGCAAATTGAAGTCGGTGGCGTAGCGCTTGATCACCATGGCCGTCGTGGCGTCGTCGAAGTAGTAGTCGGCTGCGTGCCGGCGCTTCGAGGCGCGGCGGTGTGGAAGCGGCTGCATGTCGGAGCCGGTGTGCGATGCCACCAGCGACCGCAAGAGGTTCCATTCCTCCTCGAGTCGTTCGAACCTCAGTGCGAGGTCGACGCGCAGTTCTGAGCGACGGTTCACCAGCAGCGCCGTCTGCGATCGGAAGTGTGGATCAGCCTGACGGTCGCTGATCTCGCACACCTTGCGGACGACAACGGGGAATGGCATCTCCTTGTGGAACCCGAGGCGCTCCAGTCGTGGTCCGATCTTGCCACGGGCGATTCGATCGTTCCAGAACGACACCAACCGATCGAACGGGTCGCGCACCACAGCGAAATGACAGAAGTCGGGGAAGTCGCGACGGATGCGGCGTGGCTCCGTGGCAACGTACGGTTGGTCCTCGTCGTGTGGTGACCGGCGCCGAGACTGGGGGAGGTACGAGTCGAGCAGGGCGGACTTGATCGACGTGTTGGCGACCTTTGGCAAGGCGGTGTAGACGAGTTTCGCTTCCGGCCAGACTGTGTGAGGCCACTCCATGTCAGACCATCCTGGCCTCGCGGATGACTCTGCGGAGCTTGCGAACGACGCGCTTCGACTTGCGGGCGACACGCGCTCCACGTGCCCTGACCGGGTGGGTCGCACGAATCCACGGCGGGATGATCACCCCACCGGGCAAGGCCAGCGAGGTGAGCCGTCGGCGTTTGAAGTACCGCTGACTCGGGCCGTCGACGTTACCGATCAGCCATGACGCCGCCGCTTCGGCGAGACCGGCGAGCAAGGTCGGCTGCATGCAGTACGCGACGGTGTCGACGAGTGGCTGCAACGCCGTCGCCACCGTTGGCGACGACAGGTCCACGAGCCGAGGTGGCGCCTGCTCGAGCTCGAGGTCCGGCAGCACGGCACCGGCGATGGTGACCGGGATGCGGTTGCTGTTCTCATATGGCCTGAGTGCTTCCAACAGCAGGTCGGTGCCCACGGTGGCGCCGGGGATGCCGTACATCCGCACGGCGGTGACGAGCGCCGTCGAGAAGCACCCGACGACGAAGCGGGGCCGCACGAGCGCCAGTACCGCCTCTGCAGGAATTGTCGCCGGCACCACGCCGAGCTGCGTGCCGGGCGCCACAGAGCGCACGAGGTCGTCGACCATCTGCGCCGGAGCGTGGGGATGCGGCTTGAACCACACGGTGGTGGCACTTGCGGCCACTGCGGCGACGATCATCCGGCGGTGGAGCTCGTGTTCCTCGTCGGAGCTCAGGACGCCCAGCGCAGAGAGGAACTGTCCGAGCACCAGCACCGGCGGATCGCCCGCCTCACTCGTCGGCATCGCCTGCACGTCGATCGACGGGATCGTCCGCTCGAGTACGCCTCGCAACACGTCGGGATCGAAGGCCGTCGACGGGGTGCAGTACTCGCGCAGCAGCACCGGACGCAGCCCGGCGATCAGGTCGGGATGCACGACCCGTCGCACGCGGTCGCCGATCCAGGGACCGATGTTCGTCCTCGTCGGGCCGTAGGTCATCAATCCGTCGGCGTACACCGTGATCCTGCTCGATCCGAACACGCTTGCCAAAGTCCTCGCCGGTGCCACCTGGATCGACTCGACCACCAGTTCTAGCGCCTCGTCGCCGAGCTCCCACAGGGCGCGGAGGTGGCGCTCGACCACTTCTGCATCGTCTCTGCGCGGCGCCCAGAGGGACGGGTGAAACGGGGCGATGGCGCAGTTGTACGAGTGGACAGCATCGAAGTGGTGACGCATCACGTCGAACCCGGGAAGTTCGTCGACAGCGGCGGTCAGTTCGGGGATCGGTGTGGTGTTGGCGATGACCAGCACTCGTCGCTCGTCGCCATCGAGCTGGCCGGCCTCGATCGCTGCGACCACGGTGGCGGCGCCGTAGAGCGTCGATGCCAGCACCAGCTGGGTCATGGTCCGTACCTCCGCATCAGCCGCTGCAGGATACTCACCCGGCGGTCGGCCATGGCGGCGAACACCTCGTGAAGGCACGCCGCAGGGAGGCGGTGCATCGCTTTGCTGCTGTTGCGCCGCAGCTCGTCGCGCAGCTCCGGGGGGAAACGCCCCTCGGCGCGCAGATGGTGGGCGGTGATGGCGCAGTACGAGCGCACGGCCTTGTGCAGGTAGCGCTGCTCGGCATCCGGGTCCTTGGCGAGCTCTGCGATGATCTGGTCGAAGGCGTCGATGAAGTGCAGCTGCCGGCGATCGCCGATGTCGGTCAACGACCCGGCCACGTTGCGACGGTAGAACAGGCCGTTCAGTCCCGTCACGGCGTGCGAGTCAGCGGTGAGGTACAGCCGCCACAGCCATGGTCGGTCCTCGCAGGTGTGGAGACCATCGTCGAACCTCAGCAGGTCGGCGCCGAGTCGCTCGATGTCGAAGATGCCGGCCCAAGCGTACGGGTAATCGATCCCCGACGATCGTTCGCTCGGCAGGATCGAGTCGCGTGGTGAGAACACCTCGTCACGCCGGCCCTCCGGTGATCGCGCGATCGTTCGCCGTCGCCCGTGCACCTGCACGTGGTCGACCCGCACGAAGTCACAGCCAAAGTGCTCGATCGAAGCCAGCAATTGTCCGAGGTAGCGCGGTCCGTACCAGTCGTCGGCGTCGAGGAACGTCACGTAGCGGCCGGTCGCTGCGGCGAGCCCCGTGTTCCTGGCGGCGGCGAGACCGCCGTTGTTCTGCCGCTCGATGATCCGCGCCCCGGGAAGGCGCACGCTGTGTTGGCGCAACGCATCCAGCGTTCTGTCACCGGAACAGTCCTCCACGAGTACGAACTCGACGTCGCGGTCGGCGTGGCGTGAGAGGTTCTCGATCGCCAACGAGACGAACGGCTCGGCGCGGTAGAACGGCACGATCACCGACAGCTTCACGTGACGACCACCGTAGAGGTTGACGGGCTGCGGTGGCCGGTCTTTCTCGCCTGGTCGGCTGAGCCGGCGAGCTCGGCGATCTCATCGATCAGAGCGATCATCGACGCCGGCGTCGTCGGTTCCCAGCATCGGGCGGGGAGGCGCGTGAGGCGCAGCGTCGTCGGCGCCTCGCGGCGTATCGCCGGGATGGTCAGCGCAGCGGTCATCGGGAAACTGTCGATCACCAACTCACCCTCGACGTCGCGCAGCAGCAGCTCGGCCGTCAGGCGATCGGACTGGACGATCTTCGCCCCGCACTGGCGGGCGAGCTCGATCTCGCCTGGCCGATCCCGGCGGTGCGGCAGGAACATCGTGCCAGGCCCGAGGTGCGTGGTCAGCCAATCGCGATAGCCCTTCCGACTGAGGTGACCGTCTGCGGCCAACGCCGAGCCGAGCACGACGTGAGCGGTACCAAAGGCGGTTGGTAATCGTTGATCGACGGGCAGCGGTACCGTCCGGCTCCACTCGAAGTCGTGGTGGATCACGTCGAACGATCGTGCCTGCAAACGGTCCGCGATCTCGGCGGACATCGGCAGCCCGGCAACGAGCGCCACCTCGGATCGGTCGGCAAGTCGTCGCAGCCGCCGCGTGGCGAGCCGGCCGAGCTGGCGGGTGACGCGGCGCCGACCGTGGGCGCGCACCAGTGCGGCGCCGTCGGTGGACAGGGTGCGCCAGGCGCCGAGCACGGCGGCGCCGTCCTCGAGCACGACGATGCGACCACGAGTCCTGCTGAGCACGACCACGTGGGCCATGCGCGAGAATGGGTCACCGAGCACGATCTCTCGTGCAGTCCTGAGCAGCGCCAGGTGCTGGCGGCGGGAGAAATGGCCGGCGGCAGCGCGCCGCAGCCTCGGGTCGGCGAGCGCCAGCACGGCATCGATCTGAAGGCGAGGTCCATCAACGATGACGGTGTCTGGCTGCTCCACGGCCCCGGCAGTCACCGCCTCGACGAGCGACATCGCCTGCAGCGGTGAGGCGATCGTGGCAACCGTCACCGATCTCATCGCCGGCTCCTGTGCCGGAGCTGGCCGACACCCACCCGCACCGCCCCCCGGCGGACGGCACGGAGGTGACCGATGTCGAGGGACCGCCGTTTGCTACGTCGCTGGTGGGCAAGCCGAGACTGCACCACCTCGATC
>JACDHN010000230.1 GCA_013821025.1 Acidimicrobiia bacterium
GTCGAAGCCATCGCCTCGCAGGCCAAGGACGTCGACGACAAGGGCGACATCGCCAGCGTCGCCACCATCTCCGCCGCCGATCCTTCGGTCGGCGACGTGATCGCCGAGGCCATCGACAAGGTCGGCAAGGACGGAGTCGTCACTGTCGAGGAGTCGAACACGTTCGGCACCGAACTCGAGTTCACCGAGGGCATGCAGTTCGACAAGGGCTACCTGTCGCCTTACTTCGTGACCGATGCCGAGCGCCAGGAAGTCGTGCTCGAAGATCCGTACCTGTTGCTGCACGGGGCCAAGATCTCCACGGTACAGGCGATGCTGCCGACGCTGGAGGCCGTCATGCAGACCGGCCGCCCGCTCGTGATCGTTGCCGAGGACGTAGAGGGCGAGGCGCTCGCCACACTGGTCGTCAACAAGATCCGCGGCACGTTCAACGCTGCCGCCGTGAAGGCGCCCGGTTTCGGCGACCGTCGCAAGGCGATGCTCGGCGACATGGCTGCCCTCACCGGTGGTCAGGTGGTCAGCGAGGAAGTCGGCCTGAAGCTGGAGAACGTCACGCTCGACCTGCTCGGCACTGCCAAGCGCGTCATCATCACCAAGGACGACACGACGATCGTCGACGGCGGTGGCGGGTCCGACGATGTGCAGGGCCGGATCAAGCAGATCCGTACCGAGATCGACAACACCGATTCCGATTGGGACCGCGAGAAGCTGCAGGAGCGGCTGGCCAAGCTGTCCGGCGGCGTCGCTGTCATCAAGGTCGGTGCCGCCACCGAGGTGGAGCTGAAGGAGAAGAAGCACCGCATCGAGGACGCCGTGTCGGCCACGAAGGCCGCGATCGAGGAGGGCGTCGTCGCCGGCGGTGGCACGGCGCTGATACGAGCCCGTGGCGCCGTGAAGTCGGTGGTCGACTCGCTCGAAGGCGACGAGGCAACGGGCGCCCGCACCGTGTACGAGGCGCTCGTCGCCCCGACCCGCTACATCGCCGAGAACGCCGGCTACGAAGGTTCGGTCATCGTCCAGCAGGTCGAGGCCGAGACCGGGTCCACCGGTTTCAACGCCGCCACCGGCGAGATGACCGACCTGCTCAAGGACGGCATCGTCGACCCGGCCAAGGTGACCCGAGCGGCGCTGCAGAACGCGGCGTCGATCGCAGCCATGGTGGTCAGCACGGAGTGTCTCGTGGCCGACAAGCCCGAGCCCGAGCCGGCGATGCCCGCCGGCGGTGGCATGGGCGGCATGCCCGGCATGATGTAGGGATGAACTGCCGAGAGGGGCGCCGTGGCTGCGAGTGATCGGGCTCGGCGCCCCTTTTGGGTTCACCAGGTCGCCGAGTACGTGATCGGCATCATGCTGGTGACGGCCGGACTGCAGACGCCAGAGCCGGCGGCGCCGTCGTTGCTCGGTGCGCTGATCGTTGCGAACGCCGCCACCGTGAAGGGTCCGCTGAGCGCCTTCGACGTGATCCCGCGGCGCATCCACCGCCTGATCGACCCGGTGATCTTCGGGCTGGTACTGCTGACCGCAGCGCTGCCGGTGTTCGACATCGACGGTGGGAACCGGTCCGTGATCGGAGCCGTTGGCGTCGTGCTGGCGTTCGTGTGGTGGTACAGCAGCTACGACCCGCCGGTCCGATCGTCAGCAGGTGAGCGGCTCGACGCCGGCCAGATCGCCGGTCGCCTCGCCGGGCGGGGTGTGAACGCCTGGCGCCGCCGCCCACGCCAGTGACCGATCCTCATCGGCGACCCACCGGAACCCGAGATGATGCACCGATAGGATCGGGCCAATGTCATTCGAGCGTCCGGCCCCGGATCTGGCCAAGCTGATCGCCGCCTGGGAAGCCTTCGAAGCCGGTGAGGAAGCACCCGGCAAGGTGCTGGCGAACCTGAAGACCGCTGGGCTGGCCGAGGTGCTCGGCCAGCTTGCCGAGAGCGGTTGGACGCCTTCGAGCTGAGCGCTCGTCCGTGACGTCGCCGTTGTCGGTCGCCGACGTCCGTCGCCTGCTGGCCAGGCATCCCACCGACCGCCCGGTGGAACCGTCGTTCCACGGCGCCCGCATCGCCGCGGTGCTGGTGGCGCTGGCCGACGGTTCGAGCGGTGCGGAGGTGCTGCTCACCCGGCGGTCGATGATCGTGAGCTCTCACAAGGGTCAGGTGGCGTTTCCCGGCGGGCGCGTCGATAGCGGCGAGACGGTCACCGAGGCGGCGCTGCGCGAGGCCCACGAGGAGGTCGGGCTCGACCCGGCGCTGGCGGAACCGTTCGCCGAATTGGCCCATCTCAACACCGAGGTGAGCCGCAGTTACATCGTTCCGGTCGTGGCTGAGTTGGCCGAACCGTTCCCGTTGTCAGCCTCGAGCGTCGAGGTCGACCACGTTTTCTGGGCCGCGCTGGGCGACTTCCTTCGACCCGGGGTGCATCGCAGCGAGTGGTGGAGCGATGGCGATCGGACCCGGGAAGTGCACTTCTACGACGTGGCCGGCGAGAACGTGTGGGGCGTCACCGCCGCAGTGTTGACGGAGTTGCTGACGTTGACGTTGCCAGACGACTGACGACTGACGGCAGGGAGGTTGGCGCTCAGGGGAGCAACTGATCGACGTCGGTGCCGGTGGGCATGGTGCCGTACTGGGCAGCGTGGCGTTCGGCGAGACGGGAGCGGATGAACGCCTCGGCGACGAACGGGTCGCCGTCGATCAGCAGCACGGCCTGGGTGCCGAGCGCCAGCGCCTCGCTGATCCGGCGCGCCTGCCACTCGGGGTCTTCAGGTTCGGTGACGAGTGCTCGCAGGGTGTCGAGGTGACGGTCCAGCGCGCTGTCGGCGCCGCGCCCTCGATCGAGGAAGTTGAGCAATGTCTCGAGCGACCCCGGTTGGCGCGCCGCCACGCGCAACACGTCGAGGGCGATGACGTTGCCGGAACCCTCCCAGATGGCGTTGAGCGGTGACTCGCGGAACAGTCTCGGCAGCGCCGACTCCTCGACGTAGCCGTTGCCGCCGAGGCACTCCATCGCTTCGCGCACCACGCCGGTGCACTGCTTGGTGACCCAGTACTTGGCGATCGGCGTGAGGATGCGCGACAGCGCAGCCTCGTCGAGATCTCCGCTGGCGCTGTCGAACGTCTCGGCGACCCGCATCGTCAGGTGGAGCGCAGCTCGCACCTCGATCTCCAGATCGGCGAGCACGTTGCGCATCAGCGGCTTGTCGATCAGTGCCGAGCCGAAGGCGTGCCGGTGCCTGCTGTGATGGATCGCCTGGGACACCGCCTGTCGCATCAGCGCCGTCGACCCGGCTATGCAGTCGAGGCGGGTCGCCGTCACCATCTCGATGATCGTCGGGACGCCCCTGCCCTCCTCGCCGACCCGCTGCACCCAGGCATCGTGCAACTCGAGCTCGCAGGAGGCGTTCGACCGGTTGCCGAGCTTGTCCTTGAGTCGCTGTACGTGCATGCCGTTGAGCTCGCCGTCAGGGGTCAAACGTGGCAGCAGGAAACACGTGACGCCTCCCGGTGCCTGCGCAAGGATCAGGAAGGCGTCGCACATCGGCGCCGACGTGAACCACTTGTGCCCGTTCACCCGGTACTCGTCGCCATCGCCCGTCGCGACGGCCGCCGTGGTATTGGCGCGAACATCGGATCCGCCCTGCTTCTCGGTCATCCCCATGCCGATCAGCGCCGACAGTTTGGCAGAGCCGAGCTGCGGATCGTACGACCTGGCCAGGATCCTCGGCTCCCACTCAGCGGCAAGCCCCGGTTCATGGCGCAAAGCGCCTACTGCGGCCCCGGTCATCGAGACCGGGCACCAGTGGCCGGCCTCGATCTGCGAATCCATCACGTTGAACGCCGCTCTGGCGACCCAGCCGCCCTCAGTGGATGTCCAGCACACGGAGTGCATGCCAGCCGAGACCGACGTGTCGAGCAGTTCGTGCCATGAGTCGTGGAACTCCACCTCGTCGATGCGGTGGCCATACCGGTCGTGGGTGTGGAGCACCGGCCCGTAGCGGTTTGCCAACTCGCCGAGCCGCCGATACTCGGCCGTGCCTGCTCGTTTGCCGAACGTCGCCAGTTCGGCAGCGTGGGCGCCCCCGCCGTGGCGTTGCACGAGCCAGGACAGCACCGGATCGAACAGGTCGTCGTCCTCGAGAGGCGGAGGCTGGTTGGTCACGAGGTGATTCATGGGAGCTGCGTCCTTTCAGTGCTCGCCTGCCAGGCGTGTGAGCAGTTGCCAGGCAGCGTCGACATGGTGTTGTTCGGTGGTGCGGGTACCGATGGAGAAGCGCAGCGCCGTGCAGCCGTCGAGCACGGTCCTGGTGAACAACGCTTCACCCGAGGCGTTGGCCCGCTCGATCAGCGACTCCGTCGCCGCGTCGTCGCCACGCAGCCGCAGGCACAGCAGATTCAGTGGGTGAGGGGCGATGATCTCGAAGCGGCGGTCGGACTCGACGGTGGCGGCGAGGTGCTGAGTCATGTCCACGTGGCGGCGGATCATGGCGGTGAACTGGTCGACGCCGTCGAGGCGGATGGTGAACCACAGCTTGAGCGCTCGGAATCGCCGCCCGAGCGGGATCTGCCAATCCCGGTAGTCGAAGGCTGCCGTGGCCACTGCCGCCGCCGAGCGCAGGTACTCGGGCAGGATGCTGAGGGCGCCGAGCAGCGCTGCCCGGTCGGCGGTCCAGTACAGGTCGCAGTCGAAGTTCACGCCCATCCACTTGTGCGGGTTCGTGCAGTAGCTGTCGACATGTTCCAGCCCCTCGTTGACCCAGCGAAGTTCCGGAGCCAGGGCGGCGATGCCGCTCATCGCCGCATCGACGTGCAGCCAGATCCCATGATCTGCGCAGAGCCTCGAGATCTCGGACGTCGGATCGAACGCCATCGACGACGTGGTGCCGTGCGTGGAGCACACGAAGAACGGCGTCAGTCCCGCCGCCACGTCGTCCTCGACGGCACGGAGCAGGGCGTCGGGGCGCATGG
>JACDHN010000231.1 GCA_013821025.1 Acidimicrobiia bacterium
GCCCTCGGTCATCGCTCCCCCGCCGCCGTCTCGTGCTGGTGGTGGCCGATGGTTGGCCGTGGCGGCCGCCGTGATCGTCGTGGTCGCCGCTGGCGGCCTCGCCGTGTCGCTGGCGACCACCTCGGATTCGGACGAGTCGAGTTCCGTCGCCGACGAGCCGCTCGACTCTCCGACGGAGGCAGAGCGGACCTCGCTGACGGCGGCGACCGAGGCCGCAGGGGACGTGAGCGGTTCCGCAGAGTCCGCGGGCACCGACGAGAACGAGTCCGAGTCGCCCGGCGCTGTCGCCGTGGACGACACAGCGCCGGCGGAGTCCTCCGCCGCGAGCCGCGCCAGCGCCGACGGTCAGCCTGACTCGCTGGAGGAGCTCGCCGACGATCGGGCGATGGTCGATTGGGTGCTGCAGGTGCAGGACGGCGCCTTCATCCCCTACGGGCAGGGCGACGTCATCTGTGGCCGAGAGGTGCTGGGCGCCGCCACCCACCGCGGCGACGAGGTGGTGGTGGCCATCGAGGAGGAGGATCGCCTGGTCGCTCGCGACACCGACACCTGCGGTGAAGTGCTCTCGGCCGACGCCCCTTGAGCCCGGCGTCGCACGGTCTGGGCTAACGTGACCGTCCGTGGCCGGTAACCCCCTCAACGATCCCAACTTCGCCGCCAACTCCGCGGCCACCGTCGAGCGCTTCGTCGGCAACATCCGCCGCAAGGCGGTGCAGCCGGTCGTGCTCGCCGCTCGAGCGACGGTGTTCGGTCTTCTGGGTGCGTTTCTCGGGATCCTGGCGCTCGTCCTGTTGCTCGTAGCCCTGACACGCGGACTGCAAGCTCTGCTCGACATCTTCGTGACGCAACCCCGCGCCGTCTACCTGAGCTACCTGATCATGGGCGGCCTGCTGTGCGTCGTCGGCCTGGTGCTGATGTCCAAGCGAGCCCCCAAGCCGACCACAACGCGTCGGTAGGCCCTGCGCGTCCGCGAGGGCGCGCAGCTACCCTGACCTCATGTCCGACGTTCGCGATGTCATCATCATCGGCTCCGGCCCTGCCGGTCTGACGGCTGCCATCTACACGGCCCGGGCCAACATGGCACCGCTGGTGATCGAGGGCGAACCGTCGAGCTCCAGCGACCAACCCGGCGGCCAGCTGATGCTCACCACCGACGTGGAGAACTACCCCGGTTTCCCCGAAGGGATCATGGGTCCCGAGTTGATGAGCAACTTCCGCCAGCAGGCGGAGCGATTCGGCGCCGAGCTCATCACCGAGAAGGTCACGCGTGTCGACTTCAGCGAGCGACCGCTACGGGCGTGGGTGCGCGAGACCGAGTACCGCGCCCACTCCGTGATCATCTCTACCGGCGCCCAGTCGCTGATGCTGGGACTCGAGGGCGAGCGGCGCCTGATGGGCTATGGCGTGTCGACGTGCGCCACCTGCGACGGCTTCTTCTTCCGCGGCCACGAGATCGCCGTGGTGGGCGGTGGTGACTCGGCGATCGAGGAGGCCAACTTCCTCACGCGCTTCGCCGAGAAGGTAACCATCATCCATCGCCGCGAGGAGCTTCGTGCCTCGAAGATCATGCGAGACCGGGCGTTCAACAACCCCAAGATCGAGTTCCTGTGGAACACCGTCGTCGAAGAGGTCCAGGGCGACGAACGTGTCGAAGGACTGTTGGTGCGCAACACGCAGACAGCAGCGACATCGACGCTGGCCGTCACAGGTCTGTTCGTGGCGATCGGGCACCGGCCCAACACCGACCTCTTCACAGGCATCCTCGACATGCACGACGACGGGTACCTGGTCACAGCGCCTGACGGCACGTCCACCAACGTGGAGGGCGTCTTCGCCTGCGGCGACGTGCAGGATTCGATGTGGCGCCAGGCCGTCACAGCCGCCGGGTCAGGCTGCATGGCGGCACTCGAAGCCGAGCGCTGGCTCGAGGCGAACATCGCCCACGATCAGCCCTTCCCCGCCCCCGGCACGGCCGAGGCGCCGCCGCCGGTCCCCGTCCCGACCACGGCCGCCGCCGGCGAGTAAGGCCGACGCCGGCGATTCTTGCTCAGGGTGCTGTCGCCGGTCGTGACGCAGCCTGAATGTCGGCGTACGCGGGAAGACGGTCGGGCAGCGGGACCTCTGCATCCGTTGCGATGGCGTCGGCCGCATCCACGGCCGCCCCGAGCCCGACACGGAACAACAGCGAGCCCAAGCTGACCCGGCGCACCCCGAGGTCACCGAGCTCAGCGACCGAAGGTCCGTCAGGCGACCACAGCACGTTCACAGGCACGCTGGGCACGGCAGCGACGATCATCCGTAGCGCCTCTGTGCCTTCGAGGCCGGGCACGAACACGCCATCGGCGCCGGCGACGACGTAGGCCTGCACACGGCGTCGGGTCTCATCGACGTCGGGAACAACACGGCCCGGCACCGGCCAGTGCGTATCGGTCCGGGCGTTCACGAACACGTGGGGACAGCGATCTTTGACCGCAGTCACGACCGCGGCGTGGTGTTCGACGGACTGAAGCGAGCCGTCTGCCAGGCCGTCTTCAAGGTTCACACCGACGATTCCCATGTCGGCAAGGCGTTCGATCAGGTCGGCGACACCGGCAGGATCCCCGTGGAAGCCGCCCTCGAAGTCGACGCTGACCGGGACGGGCAGCCGTCCGAGTCGCCGGGCGAGCTCGAGCGTCGGGCCGAGTGTCTGGGCGGCGCCATCGGGCAGCCCGATCGCTGCGGCGACTCCGAGACTGGTGGTCCCCACGGCGCCGAAACCTCGAACCGCGAGCGCCGACGCCGATGCGACGTCCCAGGCGTTCGGCAGCACGAGAGGCCGGTCGCCGTGGTGCATGGCGCGGAAGGCGTCGGCGCGACGTCGATCTGCCGTTCCGTCCACCAGCGCCAACGCCTGCTCGCGGCCAGGGCAGGGCCGGCGGCCGCCGCCGAACATGAGGTCTTGGCCGCACGCAGCGACGTCGATGACGACGTGCTCGCCGTCGGGACCCCGCCGGTGCAGCGCTGGTACGGGTACGTTCACCCCGTCGATCAGCGCAATCGTCGCGTCGTGGCTCTGCACGAGGACGCTGATCCTCGCCGCCAGCCGTTCCTCGTCTCCGGCTTGCGGGCCGACGAGCTCGATGAGCGTCGCCACCGCCGAATCCGCCGCAGCCTGATCCGCCGCCCTGGCGCTCGACGGGTAGCCGTTGGCAACGATGGCGACGGCCGCCACAGCGTCGGTGACGGAGCCGGCGTGGACGCCGAGCGCCAGGGCGAGGGCATCGATCGGACCGCGCCGTCTGGCAGACCGCCGCAGGTCCAGAGGCGACATCGCAGACAGCTCCTCCTCGACGAGCGCTCGCCGCCGGGCGTGCGCTGGACCCTCGACGAACCGAGACACGGTTGCTCGAAGCCAATCCGTGGACCCGAACCGGTCCGGTGACAAAGCGGCCGGCGAACTCGCTGGAGCGCCCGCCGGGCCGAACCGGGGCTTCACCTCTGAACGACGCGACCCGGGGCCCGCTTCGCCGGCTGGAACCACCGTGAAGTCAGGATCGGCCAACACGGCCCGCGCTTCGACGCACGTTGAGATCGTCACGGGGAGCGGTGTGCCCGACGTCGTCATGCCGTGACGGTACGTCACGGTCCGTTCGGCGCGCAGCGAAACGTTGCCGTGACACGCTGGCGTCATGGATCCCGACGTTGCCGCCATCGCCAAACTCTTTGCCGACCACACCAGAGCCACAGTGCTGGCGACGCTGATGAGCGGCCGGGCCCACACGGCCGGCGAGCTGGCCAACGAGGCCGGCGTCGCTCCTTCGACGATGTCGGCCCATCTGAACCAACTGCTCGCCGTCGGCGCCATCGAGACGGTGGCCCAGGGACGTCACCGGTATGTACGCCTCGCGGACCCCCGCCTCGCCGATGTGTTCGAGGCATTGGCGCTGGCCGCACCCGCAAAGCCTGTCCGATCGTTGCGAACGTTCACACACGGCGAACACCTGCGCCGGGCCCGCTCCTGTTACGACCACCTTGCCGGACAGGTCGCCGTCGAGATGGCCGACGGACTGTTCGCGTCGGGAGCGTTTTGCGACGATGGCGATGGTCTCAACCTCACCGATTCTGGAGGGGACCGGCTGCGCGCCGTCGGCGTCGATGTAGATGCCGCCAGGGCGCGAGCCGCCACCACACGAAGGCGCTTCGCCACCCGCTGCCTCGACTGGTCCGAGCGCACCGACCACCTGGCCGGTGCACTCGGTGCCGCCATTCTCACGGCGGCCCGCGATCATGGATGGGTGGCGTCGGGACCAGTACACCGGTCGCTCGCAGTCACACCTGCCGGCGAAGCCGTTTTCGACCACCTCTCCGATGTACGGGCAGGAACCGCGGCCGGTGATGCGGCGAGGACCGTACCTCAGGTGGGCAGGCCGAGCTGGGCGGCGCAGGACGGCCAGGCCCCGTAGCCGCCCGACTGGTCGCGCAGGATCGTGGCGAGCCGGATCTGCTCGTCCTTGCTGTTCTCGTGTGGTAGTCCGGCGCCACCGAGGCCACTCCACGTCTCGGCGGCGAACTGCAGACCGCCGTAGTACCCGTTTCCGGTGTTGATCGACCAGTCACCACCGGACTCGCACTCGGCCAGCTGATCCCATACCGCCTCGTACGCGGACGACGCGGCAGGCTCAGGCTCAGCGGGCTCCGACTCAGGCTCCGCGACGGGTTCCGACTCCGACTCAGGCTCCGCAACGGGCTCAGGCTCCGCGACGGGCTCAGGGGCGGGGGCAGGAACGGGAACGGGTTCCGGGGCGGGATCGGGCCGCGTCGGGCGCCGCGCTCCGACCACCACCACCTCGGCGACCGGGTACAGCAATACGGTGCTCGACCGGATCTCGGTCAGGGTGACGCCGCCGATCGTCGTGGTCTCCACGATCCGTTCGCCACGGCCGTCCATCCCCGTGACGACCACTCGGCGCTTGCCGC
>JACDHN010000232.1 GCA_013821025.1 Acidimicrobiia bacterium
GCCGACGGTGACATCGGCGCCCGCTCCGCAGTCCCGTGCACCGCGCCCGACACCCGATCCGTCGCAAGAGACAGTGCCCGAAGAGCCCGACGCCAGCCCAGACGAGGTTGGCGCTGCGGCTGTGAAGTTCGTGTCTGGGCTGGTCGAGGCCATGGGCTTCGAGGCCACGACGTCGCTGCAGTCCAACGGCACGGAGCTCGACGTCGTCGTCAACGGACAACAGCTGGGGCTCTTGATCGGTCCAGGAGGCCGGACATTGTTGTCCATCCAGAACCTTGCCCGCGTTGCCGCGCAACGGCGGCTCGGCGATCACGATACGCGGCTGCGGGTCGATGTGGCCGGCTACCGGGCTCGGCGCAAAGCCGCACTCGAAGAGTTCGCCGCCAAGTTGGTGGCTGATGTCAAGACGTCCGGTGTGTCCCGCGCCTTGGAGCCAATGCCGTCGGTCGATCGCAAGATCATCCACGACGCGCTGAGTGGAGTCGATGGAGTTTCCAGTCGTAGCGAAGGCGACGATCCGTATCGCCGGGTGATCGTGTCGCCTGCGAGCACCGGCGACTCCTGAACACGCCAGATCACACGCGGCTCGCCGAGGCGTTGGGCATTGCGCATCGTCTGGGCGCCTTTGGGCGCCAGCCCATTGCCGACGTGATTGACCATGCTCGAGGATTCGTCGCCGCCCTTGCCGAGGTGACGGGGACAATCGTCGACCTCGGCAGTGGCGGCGGAACCCCAGGTCTGATCATTGCGGCCGAACGTCCAGACCTGGAACTGATCCTGATCGATCGGCGCGCTGGACGTGTCGACGTTTTGGACCGCATGATCGCTCGCCTCGGCTACGTCAGTCGCGTGCGCACCCTCTGTGTCGACGCCAGCGATCTGGTGAGTGAACCTTGGGCGCCGGTCGACGCCGTCGTGGCCCGAAGGTTTGGGGCAGCGCACAAGACGCTTGCCATCGCCCAGCCACTGATCGGCCCCAAAGGCATCGTGATCGTCAGCGAACCCCCGGCCGCTGAACGCTGGAACGAGAGAACGCTTGCCGGACTTGGACTGAGACGGCGCCCGTTTGACGTTCCACTCGGAACAGGACGCGTAGCCGTCTTCGAACGTTCCACGTGAAACGACATCACGATTGTCCGACGGGTCGGCGACGACCTGTGTTACCGTG
This sequence comes from Acidimicrobiia bacterium, assembly GCA_013821025.1. GTDB lineage: Bacteria > Actinomycetota > Acidimicrobiia > Acidimicrobiales > Ilumatobacteraceae > JACDHN01. The sequence continues at coordinate 1,169 of JACDHN010000232.1, forward strand.
AGCCGCCATGTCCGACGAGCGGTGGGATGTTTCACGTGAAACGTTCTCACCTGCCGTCGCCGATGATGCCGACACCTTGACGTCCACGGATCCGACAGAGCAGATACGTCGTTCGCTTCCCCGCGTGATGGCCATTGCCAATCAGAAAGGTGGCGTCGGCAAGACAACGACGACGATCAACCTCGGTGCTTGTTTGGCTGAGTTGGGCTTGCGCACGTTGATCATCGACCTTGATCCTCAGGGCAATGCATCGACGGGGCTCGGAATCGAGAATCGTGGCCTGCAGACGTCGATGTACCACGTGCTGATGCATGAGGAACCGCTGGAGAACTGCGTCGAACCAACGGACGTGAAGCACCTGTTCGTTGCTCCGGCGAGCCTCGACCTCGCCGGCGCCGAGATCGAGCTCGTCCCCGCCTTCTCCCGCGAAGGCCGGTTGCGGCGGGCCATCGACGACGTGATCGACGGTTACGACTATGTCTTGATCGACTGCCCTCCGTCGCTCGGTCTGCTCACGGTGAACGGACTGACGGCTGCCCAGGAGGTGCTGGTGCCCATCCAATGTGAGTACTACGCGCTGGAGGGACTGGGCCAACTGTTGCGCAACGTCGACCTGGTGAAGCGGAACCTCAATCCTCAACTCGACGTCAGCACCATCGTGTGCGTGATGTACGACGCTCGCACGAAGCTCGCCGACCAGGTCGTCAACGAGGTGCGCGAACACTTCGGCGAGAAAGTTGTCCGCACAGTCGTGCCGCGTTCGGTGCGGTTGTCCGAAGCTCCTTCGTTCGGCCAGCCGATCATCATTTTCGATCCCCGGTCCCGTGGGGCGCTGGCGTACCGGGATCTTGCGCAGGAGGTGCATCATGGGTCGTCGCAGCGGGCTTGGTAAGGGACTCGGCTCACTGATCCCCGAGGGGTCACGAACCGAGGCCGACGACGTCTCGTCCCGAACACTGACCGAGCTGCCAGTGGCCCAGATCGAATCGAACCCCCATCAACCACGAGTGCACTTCGACGAGGAGTCGCTGGCCGAACTGGCGTCGTCGATCGAGCAGGTGGGCGTGCTCCAGCCGATCCTGGTACGGGCGCTCGGGGATCACCGATTCCAGTTGATCGCCGGTGAGCGCCGTTGGCGAGCAGCCCAGCGTGCGGGCCTTTCCACGATTCCTTCAATCGTGCGACGACTCGAGGATGATGTCGATATGGTCGAGCAGGCGCTGGTCGAGAACCTTCACCGCGAAGACCTGACGGCACTCGAGGAGGCGGCGGCATACCAGCAGCTGATGGAAGACTTCGGGCTTACGCATGATCAGATCGCCAAGCGGGTCGGTCGGTCGCGTTCGGGAATCTCGAACATGCTTCGCCTGTTGTCACTGCCTCCGGCCGTGCAACACTTGCTCGCTGATGGCAAGCTCTCCGCCGGACATGCGCGTGCCCTGCTCGGCACGCCCGACCGGGCGCTGCAAGAATCGCTTGCCCACCGAGCGTCCGCCGAGGGTTGGTCGGTTCGAGCGGTCGAACAGTCGATCCGCGACGCCCTCGGGGATGACGCGGGAGCGGCGGACGCGACGGCACAAGACTCCTCGGCAGGAACTGAGCCCGGCCCGGCCGGAGCTGTCGAAGGTGCCGGTCTGGCGCCGCCTCGGTTGCGTCCACCCGGATTGTTGGAGCTGGAACAACTGCTCGCTGATCACCTCGACACCCGTGTCGGCGTGCAGATGTCGGCTAAGCGAGGCAAGGTGTCGATCGAGTTCGCCGATCTGGCGGACCTGGAACGTATCTACCGGGCGATCATCGGCGAACACTGAACGTTCGACCCTCACCTCGGCCGCTTCGTAACCTCGTCCTCATCGTGAGCGTTGCGCACAGCCTGGGGACGGATCTGTGGACAACTACGAGGACAGCGTCGACGGTGCGCCGGTCCAGGCCAACACCGCCTCGACAACGACGTCGGCGAGTACCGGGGCGCCGGCGAGCACGTCGCGGACTGGCCACAGCGAGCACAGCACGGCCGGCATCCTGGTCTCGCGCAACACTGCGACGCGCATCCCCTCGGCGGAGCTGGCGAAGGGCAAGTGGGCATTGGCGGAGATTCGCTCGGCGAGCCGTTCGGCGAGCGCTCGCCCGCCGACTGACTCGAACGTTGGCGCAGCGAAGTACGACACGGTGCAGCGCTCGTTACCGCCGGCCTCGAAGCCGAGGTATGCCGTCGCCCGGTGGCGGTTGGCGACGGCGGCGTGGACCGACGGATCCGGCTCGTCGATGGTCAGCACATTCGCCGCATGCTGGCGGAGGGCTCGGGACACCTGACGAGTGAGCGCACTCAGGCCACCGAACTGCCCCACTACGATGCGGACATCTTCGCCGTCGTGGCGCACCGCGCTCAGACCTGTCATCTCCCGCAGCATGGCGACCCCGGGCCCGTCGCCGGTCTGACGACTGTTCATCAGCAGCAGGCGCACGGTGTCCGGACCACAGACACCGTCGCTCTGCATGCCGCTGTTGCGCTGGAAGCGCTGGACCGCCCGGACTGTCAGGGGACCGTAGATGCCGTCAGGACGCCCACAATCGAAACCGAGTCGCAGCAGCGCCGTCTGTAGCTGACCGACATCATCTCCCCGGATGTACGGCGACGACAGCTTCAGCCATCGGTCGCCGAGCTTCCACGACGCCTCGACGAGCGCTAGCCACGTCGCCTCGTCACAGATCCCACTGCGGTGCAACCCTCGAGCGGCCTGGAACTCAGCGACGGCGCGCCCGGTTGGCACGTCGAACTCAGCCACTTCCGACTCGTCGGTTTGGAAACCTGCAGCGTCCAGCCGGCGCTGCAGGTCGCGTATGGGTTCGCCGCGCTGTCCAGGGATCAGCGGGAAGTATCGAGAAATTCGTCGAGCTCCTGCAGCAGGTGCCCCTTGTTCTTGGCGCCAACCAGTCGCTTGTGGACTTCACCCTTGTTGAATACCAACAGCGTGGGGATACTCATTACGTTATATCGCATGGCGAGCTCGCCATTGTCATCGACGTTGACTTTCGCCACGGTGATCTGATCGCGCTGCTCGTCGGCGATCTCCTCGAGTATCGGTGCGATCTGCTTGCACGGTCCGCACCACTCGGCCCAGAAATCCACCACGACGGGCTTATCTGCACCGGCGATGGTCTCATCGAAGGTCGAACTCGACAGATTGACGATTCCAGCGGTCATCAGGCTTCCTTTCGTCGAAGCATCCTATGCGTAGTCCAACCGCAGCGACCACCGCGCTATTCCGTAATACTGCGGCTCGCTCGCCGCTGGCTCACTCGCGGTGCGACTCGTCGCACGTTCGCGTGTCCGTCGTCACAGTGGGTGGGTATGGCGCCCAACCATTGTTACGGTTCTGTGTCAATTCCCCCCTCAGTTGACGAACCTCGGCGTCTGTGTGGGCTTCGCTGCCCCGGATGTGCGGTTCTCCGAAAGGAACCTTGTGCGTCGTTTCCGAACTCTCCTCGTGTGCAACGCCGTGGCCGTCGGTGTGGTCGCCTCCGGTGTCGCCGTTGCGGCTCCCGACGACGGCGACGGACCAGTCGATACGACGTCTGTGACGACCGAAGCGCTGACCGATCCCCACGATGTGATCACGTTTCGAGACCGTGCGTTGTTGAGCGGCAAGCGCCGAGTGGTCGTCACGGGGATGGACGGCCGTGGCGAACGGATCGTGGAGACCACGACGATCGGCGGCGTCACCCTGACCGAGATCCGGTCGAGCACCGTATTGCTGTACCCGGTCGTCGAGGTGGTGGTGGT
>JACDHN010000039.1 GCA_013821025.1 Acidimicrobiia bacterium
ATCGGTGGCATCGCTGCTCGCAGTGTCGGTACCGAGACTGGCGACATCGTCGGAGCTCGAGGCGTCGCCGCCGCCACAGCCTGCAGCGGCCAATGTCAGCCCGGCGACAGCGGCGAGTGATAGGGGGCGGGACCAGCCACGCCGTGCAGAGTTCATCGTTCCCTCCGTTGCTTGCTTCACGGACTGATCATGAACGTCTGACGCTGAGCGGTGGATGAGTGCCGCTGAGAGCATCCTGAGAGCGAGTTCCATTTGCCGGACCCAGGCGTCACAATCGCTGCATGCGCGTATTGGTGGTGCCTACGAGCACGGTCTCGTCCGCCCCGGCGACGGTGAACCGGGACCCGGCACCGACCGGGTCGGGAATCGCGACGGCTGACGCGGCGTTGACATCGTGATGGAGCTCGATGCCGCCCTGTCCTTCGCAGCCGAACACAAGCGTGGTGTGCTCACCACGCTGAAGCGAGACGGACGCCCGCAACTCTCGAACATCGCCTACCACCTGGACGACGACGGTGTGTTCCACATCTCCGTCACCGACAGCAGGGCCAAGACCGCAAACATCCGCCGCGACCCGCGGGTCTCGCTGCACGTCGCCCGCGACGACTTCTACGCCTACGCCGTCGTCGAAGCTGACGCCGAGCTCACACCGGTGGCTGCCCGGCCCGACGACGCCACCGTGGACGAGCTGGTGGCGTACTACCAGGGATCGTTCGGCGAACATCCCAATTGGGATGAGTACCGGCAGGCGATGGTGGACGACGCCCGCCTCATCGTGCGCCTACACCCTCAGCACGCCTACGGGATGCTGCCGTCCTGATCTGGGGAGGCCGTGGGGGTCTCCTCTTCAGCAGGCACGACACTGAAACCCCGGCGCTCCAACTCGGCCACGAGCCGCTCGAGCGGCAGCTCTCGCAGCGTGCGACCACGAGCTGGCGCGGCGCGGGGTGGCGCCTGGGCGTCAGCCTTCGTCGCCGGAGGTGATGCTTCGGCGCCCACGCCCTCGTCGTCGGCGGCGTCGTCGCCGAGCAGCCGGTCGATCAGCTCCGACGCTTCCAGGCGCGTGAACTTGCCCCTCGCCTGGCGCTGGTTGAGCGACATCGGGTGGCGGGCCTCCCGGAAATCGGTGTAGCCCGCCTTTCGCACGAGCGCCAATAAGTACTGCACCTGCTTGTCCGACGCCGGCGGACCGGACTGCTGCCCGAAGCTCACACGCCATTGTCGGCGATGGCCGTGGCTCGTGTGACATCGGTCGCCGGGGAATGACCCGCCGAGCACAGTTGGTTGTATGGGGTCAGCATGTCGACTCCCGATCGTCTCGTGACCAGACCGTTCTTGGCGGTCGCTGCGGCCACGGCGGCGTTCTTCGTCTACGTCGGTGTGCTGGTGCCGCTCGTTCCACGGTTCGTCGAGGACGAGCTTGGTGGCGGTGAGTTCGGAGTCGGCCTGGCCATCGCCGCGTTCGCACTTTCTGCCATCGCCGCCCGACCGCTGATCACGCGCCTCGCCGACCAGTACGGGCGTCGCGCCGTGATGGTGGCCGGCGGGCTCACCGCCGGTGCCGCCGGTAGCGTCGCCGGACTGACCAACTCGCTGCCGGTGTTCCTGGCACTACGCGGGCTGACCGGTGTCGGCGAGGCAGCGCTGTTCGTCGCCGCCGCCACGCTGATCGCCGACCTCGCTCCACCGCACCGACGAGCCGAGGCGGCGAGCTACTTCTCGGTGGCCGTGTTCGGCGGCATCGGCGTCGGCCCCGTGTTCGGCGAGGCCATCCTCGGTGACGACCGGTTCGTGCTCGCATTCGCGACGGCCGCCGGATTCGCCGTGCTCGCCGCCCTGATGTCGACCATGGTCCCCGACCGGGTCGGACCGGTCGTCGCCGCACCAAGGCGGGAAGGCCGAGCCCGGCTGATCCATCCGGCGGCGATCGGTCCGGGTCTCGTGCTCGGGTCGGGCATCGCCGCCTTCGCCGTGTTCTCGGCGTTCCTGCCCGACCACGCCCGCGACGTCGGGCTCTCGGGCTCCGGGCCGTTCTTCGCCGTGTACAGCATCGTCTGCGTCGTGCTGCGCATCGCCGGCGCACGGCTGCCGGAGCGCCTCGGTCCCCGCCGGTCGGTCACCATCGCACTCGTCACGGTCGCCGTGGCGCTCACGCTGCTGGCAGGCGTGGCGCAGCCGTGGGCGCTGTGGGTGTCGGCGGCCACGATCGGCGTCGGCATGGCGTTCCTCTACCCGTCGCTGATGGCGATGACAGTTGACCGGGTGGCGCCGCACGAGCGGGCAGCAGCCGTCAGCTCGTTCACGATGTTCTTCGAGATCGGATCTGCCGTCGGCGGCCTGGCTCTCGGCGGCGTCGCCGAGCTGGCCGGCAAGCGGGTCGGCTTCCTGGGCGGCGTCATCATGTGCGCCGCCGGCCTGTACCTGATGCGCACGTACGTTGTGCCGCGGGCTTCGGCGACTGCGCCAGGATCCCGGCCCGAGCCGACCATGCGGCCCGACGCCGTGTTCGTGCCCGTCGCCGGCGACTGAGCCGCGCCGCCGGTCGGGCAGTCGTCAGGGGGCTCGTTGGAAGCAGCCGGGCTCGACTTCGACGGCTTCGCCACGGACGAGCATGCGCTGCACATGGAGTTCGGCACTGCGACGTTCGACGGCGTCGACGATCGGTAGCTGCACGTGGCGGCGGTAGATGAACCGGTGGGCGGCCATGTCGTCGAGCGTCCTCGGCTCTGGCAGGAAGTCGAGCATCGCCGCATGCCGTCGACCGATGACGGCTGCGAACTCGTCCACCAGGCGCACGAACGTTGGCCGGCCCTCGATCACGCCCTTGTGGTGGAACGTGACATAGAAGTCGGCCTCCTCGTCGCGCACCTTGGCCAGGCTGGCCTCGAAGTCGTCGAGGTCGCTCCACATGTCGCCGTAGTACGGGCCGAACCCGGTCAGATCGATGTCGGAGAGGAAGAACACGCCGCCGGAGATGCGGAATCCGCTGTGCCCGCGGGTGTGGCCGGGCAGGTGGACGGCCTCGACCGTGACTCCACCGAGGTCGAACACGTGCCCGTCGCCGAAGCCTTCGGCGTCAGGCCGCGGCGTGTAGCGGAACTCTTCGACGATGGTGTCGCGGAACTCGTCGGCGGCCGGACCGCCGAAGCCGTACACGTCCATCAAGCCGTCGAGGCTGCGCACGCCCGACAGATCCTCGTGGTGCACATGCACTCGGGCACCGGGGTACAACCCGTTGCCGGCCACGTGGTCCTCGTGACTATGACTGTTGATCACGGCGTCGATGCCGGCGGCCGGCACCCCGCCACGTGCCACGACGGTGATCGACGGATCGATGACGACGGTCTCACCGTCGCCAAGGACGAGCAGCGAGTTGCCTGAGGGGTAGGCGCCGCGGTCGGCACCCATCAGCACGCTCACGGCGCCGGTCAACCGGCGCTCATCCTCACCCCACCGGACGCTCACCCCTCAGGGAAGGTGACGGTGTCGGGAACCCAGTTGCCGTGGAAGCCGAGCGGCACCCGCTGGGGCAGTGCCACGCGGGCCACCGGGGCGCCGGTGAAGTCCTGGCTGTGCAGGATCACCAGTTCGCTCGAGTCGGTGGTGGCGTCGTGCACCAGCGACATGAGCCAGCCGTCGTCCTCGGCGGCGTCGGCACTGGCGGGGATGAACACCACCTCACCCGTCGTGCGTCCGGGTCCATAGTCGTGCATCGACACCGTGCCGGCGCCGAGGTCGTGCTTGAGCGCCTGGCCCATCACGATCGCCCCGTTGCCACCTTCGAACCCGGCGCCGTACCCGTAGCGATGCTCACGGCCGAGGAGCCGCTCGTCGTGGCGGGGGAACTCCTGGGAGTGGTCGTCGAGCCGGGTCTCGGTCGCCCGTCCCGTGGTCGGGTCGAGCGTCCAACGATCGAGCGTCGGCGGACCTTCGTTCGGGCCGTTGACGTCGGTAGCCATGGTGGAAGGGTGCCGCACGGCGTCGAGCACGACTTTGCCGTCGGCCTGCTCGTAGGCGTTGAGCGGGTGGTACACGTAGCAGGGCTCGATCTCGAACCACCGAGCCTCGCCCGACCCGTCGATCGGTAGCAGCCCGATGCGGGCGCCGTACTCGGGGTTCCACCGGTAGGGAAAGCTGCCCGTCGCCGCCACGTCGAGATCGAACGTGCACGGCAGGTCGAACAGGATCGCCCAGTGTTCGGTGATGGCGATGTCGTGCACCATCGGCGCCCCTGGCAGCGGGACGTCAACCGCCGTACGCACCGCGCCGTCCGTACCGACGATGAGGTACTGCAGTTGGTTGCCCCATCCCCACCAGTACGTGGCGACGTGGAGCTCACCGGTGAGCGGGTTGCGCTTGGGGTGCGCCGAGAACGCCTTGGGCAGTGTCCCGTCGAGGTCGCTGATGCGTGCCGTCTCCAGCTCGTACGACATCTCGATCGGCGGCGAACCGGCCTCGACGAGGGCGAGCGTCCGCCCGGCGTGGCCGATGACGTTGGTGTTGGCCGAGAACACCTGGTCGTCGGCCCACGGGTTCTCGGGTGCAGGCTCGCCAAGTTCTGCGGCCACACCGGGTGACCGCACCCAGCGGTTGCGGTACCACTCTGCGCGCCCGTCGCGCAGCCGGATGCCGTGCACCATGCCCGATCCCATGAACCAGTGGTACGTCGAGGGGTCGGGGTCGCTGACCGGGTTCGGTCCGTTGCGCAGGTACCGGCCTTCCAGCTCGGAGGGGATGCGGCCCTCGATCACCTCGAGGTCGAACGCCGTCACCTCGTCACGCACCGGGGCAAACGGACCGCGCAGGTAGCGCGAACCGTCGGCCGGTACGACAGCTTCGGGGGCACTCGTGGTCTCGACAGCAGTCATGATGATCCTCTGTTCTGGATGGTCTGGTACAGACTGTTGTAACATACAGAAGGCATCATGGCAAGTGTGACTTCGGACCCATCTGACGGCGAGCCAGTGGCACGGCTCTCGATGACATCGTACGTAGTGCTGGGACTCGTGCAAGAACGAGAGCCGGCCACCGCATACGAGCTGAACGCGCTCGCCGACCGATCGATCGGGTACTTCTGGGAGTTCCCACGATCCCAGATCTACGCCGAATCAGCCCGCCTGGTCGAACTCGGCCTGCTCAACGAGGAGCGCGAGCTCGAGGGACGGCGACGACGGATCCTGACGCTGACCGACGCCGGTCGGCGGGCACTCTCCAAGTGGGTGGCCACACCCGACGATGACGTGGGCGAGCGCCGCGACAGTGGCCTGCTGCGGCTGTTCTTCTCCCGAGCCGTCACCGAGGACGACGTGCGCGAGCTCGCCCGCCACCAGCTGGCGGCGCACGAAGCACGCCTCGCCGAGTACGAGCAGCTGGCTGCGCAGTTCGAGCCGGAGTCCGAGCGCGACCCGCGCCGCATCGTGCTGGAGTCGGGGTTGCGCTTCGAGCGGTCGTTCGTCGAGTTCTGGGCCGGCCTCGTGGAACGCCCTCCGGTCAGCCCGCCGGCGCGGTCAGGGCGTCGACGCGCCCGGTCTCGATGACACGTCGATAGGCCGCGGCGCTCGGCAGCACCCGGCGGGTGAGGTCGTCGTCGCGGTCGATGGCAACCATGCCGAACGTCGGTGGGTAGCCGCGAGCCCATTCGAAGTTGTCGAACGCCGACCAGTACATGTACCCCCGCACGTCGATCCCATCCCGGATGGCGTCGGCCACGATTCGCAGGTGCGAGTCGAGGTAGCGGACGCGCTGGGTGTCGTCGGCGGTGGCGATGCCGTTCTCCGTGATGTACAGCGGCAGACCGACCGTGGCGGCGTCGTCGAGCGCCCGGCGCAGGCCCTCTGGGAACACCTCCCATCCCATCAGCGTGGTCTCGACACCCTCGGGCGGCGGGGCGATCGGCGGCTGACGACTGCTGTCGAGCCGGGTCCTGCTGTAGTACTGGACACCGACCCAGTCGCCCACGTCGCCGCCCGCCCGCAGGTCGTCGAGGTGCATCTCGGACATCTCCCGCCGCATCATCGCCGCTAGCTCGCGATCGCCTTCGTCGTCGGGCCGGGCCGGCTCGAGGGCGATCAGCTGGAGGCACGTGCCGGTGCGGATGTCGCTCGACACGCTGCGCAGCGCCGCCACTGCGGCCCGGTGTGCAGAGGCGAGGGCGCGATTGGCGGCCTGGAACTCGTCGAAATCCTCGTGGCCTGGCGGGAAGACACCGAGCAGATAGCCCTCGAGGGGGATGATCTGGGGCTCGTTGACGGTGCACACGAACGGGAGCCGTTCGGCGCCCAGACGCCGTGCGACCTCGGCGACGAACGTGGCGTACCGTTCTACGGCGTCGTCGGCCAGCCATCCACCCCTCGCCGCAAACCAGCGGGGCAGGGTGAAGTGATAGGTGGTGACGAACGGCGTCATCCCGTTGGCAAGGACCGTATCGAGCACGTCGGCGTAGTGATCGAACGCCTCATCGTCGAAACGACCAGGCTCGGGCTCCAGGCGCGACCACTCCACCGACAGGCGATGGGCGTTGTGGCCGAGCCCGCCGAGCAGAGCCATGTCGTCGCGGTAGCGGTGCCACTGGTCGATGGCGACGCCGCTGGGTTCGTGCACGTGCGCCCCGCCGTCGACCAACTCCCAGTCCCACCAGTCGCTGTTGTCGTTGTTGCCCTCCACTTGGTGGGCGGCCGTCGACGCGCCCCACAGAAACCCTTCTGGAAAGTCTCGAGTCACGCCCGCCAGCGTGACACACGCCCCCACCGAGTCAGGTGCTGGCGTCCGTCGAACGGGCCACGGTGTGGGAGCGGCCACGGAAGTGGGCGATCGGCTCGCCTGCGTCGTTGCTCACGATGACGTCGTAGAGGCCGGTGCGACCGCGGCGGAACTTCTCAGTAGCCGTGGCTGTGAGCCGGTCATCGAAGGCTGCAGGGTTGAGGAAGTCGACCGACGCCGCTGCCGCCACCGTGATCGGTCCATGTGAGTTGCAGGCGACGGCGAAGGCTGTGTCTGCGAGCGAGAAGATCGGCCCACCATGACACGTGCCGTGGCCGTTGAGCATGTCGTCACGGACGGTCATTGCCACGATCGCCCGGCCGGCGCCGACCTCCAGCAGCTCGATCCCGAGCATCGCTGCCGACGCGTCGGCGGCGAACATCTCCTCTGCCGGGCTCACGTCGGGTTTCACTCCTCGGGCGGCGTTTCGGTCGCTCGGCGCTGCAGCTCGTCGACCACGGTTGCATCGGCCAGCGTCGTGGTGTCGCCCAGGTTGCGGCCCTCGGCGACGTCTCGCAGAAGTCGACGCATGATCTTGCCGCTGCGCGTCTTGGGGAGATCGGGTGTGAAGTAGATGGTCTTCGGCTTGGCGATGGCACCGATCTGGTCGGCGCAGTGTGCCCGCAGCTCCTCGACCCCGACCGTTGCCGAGCCACGCGTCGTGACGTAGGCGATGATCGCCTGGCCAGATGTCGGATCGTTGGCACCCACCACGGCCGCCTCGGCGACGGCCGGGTGCGACACGAGTGCAGACTCCACCTCCGACGTGGAGATCCGGTGACCGGACACGTTCATCACATCGTCGATGCGTCCGAGCACCCAGAAGTAGCCGTCGTCATCCACGCGGGCGCCGTCGCCGGCGAAGTAGCGGCCCTCGAACCGAGACCAGTAGGTGTCGTAGAACCGCTCGGGGTCACCCCAGATGCCTCGCGTCATCCCGGGCCACGGCCTGGTGAGCGTGAGGTAGCCGCCGCCTCGTTCGACGGTTCGGCCGGCGTCATCGATCACCTCGGCAGAGACGCCCGGCACGGGGAATGTTGCCGAGCCCGGCTTCGTCGTCGTGGCGCCGGGCAGCGGGCTGATCATGATCCCGCCGGTCTCCGTCTGCCACCAGGTATCGACGATCGGGCAGCGCTCGCCACCGATGTGGGTGTGGTACCACATCCACGCTTCGGGGTTGATCGGCTCGCCGACCGTCCCCAACAGCCGGAGGCTCGACAGGTCGTGCTTCGCCGGTTCTTCGGGACCCCACTTCATGAACGTGCGGATCGCCGTCGGCGCCGTGTACAAGATCGTGACCTTGTACTTCTCGACGATGTCCCAGAAGCGGTCGTTGCCTGGATGGTTGGGCACTCCCTCGTACATCACCTGGGTGGCGCCGTTGGCCATCGGACCGTAGACGATGTACGAATGGCCGGTGACCCAGCCGACATCGGCCGTGCACCAGAAGACATCGGTGTCGGGGTGAAAGTCGAACACGTACTTGTGCGTGTACGTGACGTGCGTGAGGTACCCGCCCGTCGAGTGCATGATGCCCTTTGGCTTGCCGGTGGTGCCGGACGTGTACAGCAGGAACAGCAGGTCCTCCGAGTCCATCGGTTCCGGCGGGCACTCGGCGTCGGCCTCGGCCATCAGCTCGTGGTACCAGTGGTCTCGCCCTTCGACCATCTCGACGTCGTTCTCACCACGCCGCACGACGACGATGTGCTCGATCGTCGACGACTTGGCAACGGCCTCGTCGGCAGCAGGCTTGAGCGCGAACACGTCGCCGCGGCGGTAACCGCCGTCTGCCGTGACGAGCAGCTTCGCCTGGGCGTCGTCGATGCGGTCGGCGAGAGACTGCGACGAGAACCCCCCGAACACGACGCTGTGCGGAGCGCCGATACGAGCGCACGCCAGCATCGCCACGGCTGCCTCAGGGATCATCGGCAGGTAGATGTTGACGCGATCGCCCTTGGCGACGCCAAGACCCTTGAGCACGTTGGCGAAGCGCTGCACGTCGGCGTGCAACTCGGCGTAGGTGATGGTGCGCGTGTCACCGGGCTCGCCCTCCCAGTGGATGGCGATCTTGTCGCCGAGGCCGGCGTCGACATGCCGGTCGAGACAGTTTGCCGAGACGTTCAGCTCGCCGCCGACGAACCACTTCGCGTTCGGGAGGTCCCACTCGAGGATCGTGGTCCACTCCGTCGTCCAGTCGAGCAGCTCCGATGCCTGGCGAGCCCAGAAGCCCTCGTCGTCGCTCGACGCCTCGTCGTACAGGTCCGTGTCGGCGACCAAGGCGTCGCGCTTGAACTCGTCGGGCGGCGGGAACGTGCGGTGCTCTGCCAGCAAGGCGTCGATGTCGTTGCGGCGTTCTTCGTCGGCCATGTGTGCTCCCAGCGTTGGCGCAGGTCGAGACTGCCCATGGTAGGAGCGCCGATGCGACGTCAGTCACGTCGAAAGTGACTTGACCTCAAGAGCTCTTGAGGTCGTACGGTTGTGCGACCGACCAAACGCGATTGCGAAGGTACGCCCGATGACAGACACGATCGTCGCACACGAACTCGTCAAGACGTATGGCGACGTGCGCGCCCTCGACTCGCTGAGCCTGTCAGTTCCTGAAGGCACCGTGCTCGGACTGCTCGGCCCGAACGGCGCCGGCAAGACCACCGCCCTGCGAGTCCTCACGACCCTGCTGCGACCCGATTCCGGCAGTGCCGCCGTCGCCGGAATCGATGTCCTCGCCGATCCAGACAGAGCTCGGGAGGTCATCGGCGTGTCGGGCCAGAATGCCGCTGTCGACGAGTACCTCACCGGTTTCGAGAACCTCGACATGATCGGGCGTCTCTACCACCTCGGCCGATCGAAGTCCCGCGACCGCGCGCACGCCTTGCTCGAACAGTTCCAGTTGAGCGAAGCCGCCGATCGTCCCGCCAAGACCTGGTCGGGCGGCATGCGCCGGCGGCTCGACCTCGCCGGCGCCCTCGTCGCCGAACCGCCGGTGCTGTTCCTCGACGAGCCGACCACCGGGCTCGATCCCCGCAGCCGCACCGACCTGTGGGAGGTCATCGGTGGGCTCGTGCAGCGCGGCACCACGTTGCTGCTGACCACGCAGTACCTCGAGGAAGCGGAACGGCTCGCCGACGACATCATGGTCATCGACCGGGGCACGGCCATCGCCCAAGGCACTGCCGACGAGTTGAAGGCCAAGGTCGGCGGTGAGCGGCTCGAGATCATCGCCCGCGACGAGGACGACGTCGCCACGATCGTCTCCACCGTCTCGAATCTCGGCAGCGACAAGCCCGACGTCGGCGGCCGCCGCATCTGCCTGCCGGTCGTCACCGGGCCGACGGCGCTGATGGAAGCGCTCCGACGCCTCGACGACAAAGGCATCGAGCTGAACGACGTCGGTCTTCGGCGCCCCACCCTCGACGACGTGTTCCTCTCGCTCACCGGGCATGCAGCCGAAGAGTCCGAACCGACCCCCACGGAGGCCGTGACATGACGCTCGCCATGACCGCCAGCGACGGCTGGACCGTCGCCAGGCGCAACATCTTCCGGATGGCGCGCAACCCCGAGGTCGTGATCTGGAGCACGATCCAGCCGATCATGTTCATCGTGCTGTTCGTCTACGTGTTCGACAGCATCCCCACGCCCGGTATCAGCTACGAGGAGTACGTGATGGCCGGCATCTTCGCCCAGACGGTGATGTTCAACTCGGCGTTGACCGGCGTCGGGCTCGCCGAAGACATCCAGAAGGGCATCATCGACCGCTTCCGAGCGTTACCCATGGCTCGCTCGGCGGTGCTCATCGGGCGTACGACGAGCGACCTCGTCAATGGGCTCGCCCAGCTGGCCGTCATGGTCGTCGTCGGCCTGGCCGTCGGATGGCGCACGTCGTCGTCTCCGCTAGAGGTCCTCGCAGGACTCGGCCTGATACTGCTGATCGCTTACGTGTTCAGCTGGATCTCGGCAGCCGTCGGCCTCAGCGTGAAGTCGGTCGAGGTGGCCAACTCAGCGGGGTTCGTGTGGATGTTCCCGGTCACGTTCGTCTCCAACGTGTTCGTCGACATCAATCAGCTCACGCCTGCTGTGCGCAACATCGCCATCTGGAACCCGATGTCGGCGTTCGTTGCCGCCATCCGCGAGCTTTTCGGCAACACGTCCGAGGAGATCCCCCAGCCCGACGTGTGGCCGCTGCAGAACCCGGTGCTGGCGTCGTTCTTGTGGCTGGCGCTGATCCTGGCGATCTTCGTGCCACTGTCGGTCCGCCAGTACAAGAAGGCGTCCAGCCGCTGATCACCCGACGCAAGGACGTCCCATGGCTGTACAGCTCAACCACACGATCGTCGCATCGAACGACCCCGCCGGCTCAGCGGGGTGGTTCGCCGAGATCCTCGGCCTCGATGAGCCCGAGCGTTTCGGGCCGTTCTGGCAGATCTCGACGAGCAACGGCGTCAACCTGGACTTCGATCGGCACGACACGCCCGGCAAGATCGTGCCCCAGCATTACGCCTTCCTGATCAGCGAGGAGGAGTTCGATGCAATCCTCGGCCGGATCGTCGAACGCCGGATCAGCTACTACGCAGATCCGGCCGGACAGCGCCTCGGCGAGATCAACCACAACGACGGCGGCCGAGGGCTCTACTTCCCGGATCCCGACGGACACTGGCTCGAGATCATCACCCGCCCATACGGCAGCGGCGATTAGACCGAATCTCGAACGGTTCGGTCAGGCGCACGTCCAAGGTTGCCAACCGGACTCATCCCAGAGCGCGCGGGCCACCTTGCCGTTGATGTACGGGTCGTAGATCTGCGGGTCCCAGCTATAGCCCATGCTCTGCACCCGCGGCTTGTGCACGATGTTGATCTGGAACAGCCCGTGGTCGTTGCTTGGCGAGACCGCCGTCGGGTCGAAGTTCGACTCGCACTCGATGACGTCCATCGCCTTGGCGTGCTGCGAAGAGGGGAAGTTCCTGCGCACTACGTCAAGCG
>JACDHN010000233.1 GCA_013821025.1 Acidimicrobiia bacterium
CTGCAGTGAAGACGGCAATGAAGCCGTACCCGTGTGCAAGCTCGGCGGCACCGTAGGCGAGGAACATCGCCGCGAGCCCGACGAAGCCCTCCGATGCGTCCGCGAGCGCTCGCGTCGGACCGGGGGGCCGGAACGCGATCCGGCACAGCAGCCAACCGACGGCGACGCCGATCCCCACTCCGGCGGCGACTCGGTAGACGACGTCAACGGCGACCCAGCGACCGATCCAGCCGTTGCCGTCGGTCGCAGCGATGGCGATCGCGGCGTATACGAATGGGAACGCGAGGCCGTCGTTGAGGCCGGCCTCGCTGGTGAGCGTGACGCGCACATCGTCCTCCTCGTGGTGCGCCCCGTCGTCGACCCTGTGCTCGTCGACGGTGGGCTCGCCGACTTGCACGTCCGACGCGAGCACAGGATCCGTTGGTGCGAGTACGGCGCCGAGCAGGGCGGCGCTCGCCGGGGCGAGTCCGAGAGCCCACCACCCCAACACCGCGCTCGCACCGACGCCGAGCGGCAGCGCCACGGCGAGCAGGCGCCACGTCGGCGCCCAGCGACGCCACCCGATCGGCCGGTCGATGGACAGTCCGGCACCGACGAGCGCGACGAGGACGCCGAGCTCGGTGAGCCGTTCGGTCGACTCGAGGTGCTGACGGGGATCGAGCTCGGGGAGCGGCGAGGGCACCGTGAACAGGAGCGCACCGATCCCGACGAGCACGAGCGGCAGCGACAGGGGGCGCTGGTCGAGGAACGCCGGCAACCAGGCGGCAACGAGTGCGATCACCCCGAGGAGTGCGAGGCTCAGTTCATAGGTGTCGACGGGAGCACCACCCTTCCGGATCGGTGTTCAGCGCGACGTACGTCTGCATCGGGACGGTCCGGGTGGTGCCGGGGAAGTTGCCGGCGAACGTGATGGTGGCACCGAACTCGCCAAGCGCTCTCTCGCCCACGCCAACACGGTGCCGGCGATCAGCGCCGCGCGCACCGCGGGCAAAGTGACTCGCCGGAACGCATACCCCTTGGATGCGCCAAGGGTACGGGCGGCCTAGTCGTATCGCCGATCGAGTTGGCGCAACGCTGCCTCCACTGTCAGCATGAGGAACGGCATGGCCACGAACGTCTGGGCGATCACGACGGCTGGCGTCGAGAACGGGAGCCGGATGCCAACAAGCTGCTGCTTGACAGCTGACCGGCGTGGGGTGACTACATGCCGACCGGGGTGGGCTGGTTGTACATGTCGAGCGTGTGTCACCGGCCCACCCCGAGTCCTCGACGGCCGCGGCGTTCGCCAGCACCCATTGTCTCTCCGGCGCCGAACACGGTCGAGTCGCCGGCAAGATGTCACAGTGCAACGGCTGCGGAACAGTGCTCATCACCGGCGGAGCCCCGTGACCGCAAAGAGACGTTCAGGTCGGCGAGGCGACGAGTGGTGAAACTGCAATCGAGAATCGTGTCGAGGTTGGCTCGCGCCGGCCGGCAGGCCGGCGTCCTGCCAATCCGACCGGCTGTGCTGATGTATCACCGCATCGCCACGGACCGTGTGGATCCATGGGGGTTGGCGGTCTCGGCGGCTCGCTTGGACGAGCAGCTGCTATGGCTCACGGAGCACACGAAGGTCCTCCCGCTGCCCGAATTCGCGCGGTTGCATCGGGCGTCACGGTTGCCGGCACGTGCCGTCGCGATCACCTTCGACGACGGCTACGCCTGCAACGCAACGATCGCCGCGCCGCTCCTCGAGGCCCATCGTGCACCTGCTACCATCTTCTTGACGACTGCTCCGCTCTCGGCCGGGCGGGAATTCTGGTGGGACGATCTCCAGCGGATCGTATTCGCAACGACGGCGGACCGACTCGACATTCGAAGCGGTGATCGACGGATGTCCGTGGAACTCGGCAGTCCAGTCGGAGGCGGTGCGGAATGGCTGTCGGGATCAGCGCCCGGGAACAGGCGGCAGGAGGCATACATGGAGCTGTGGCGAGCGGTGAGATCGCTTGAACCAGCGGACCAGACCGCAACGCTGGCCGAGCTCCGCGCGCAGGCAGGGATCGCATTGGAGCCGCGCGGGAGCCATCGTCCGATGACCATGGCCGAACTGAAGACACTCAGCCGCTCAGCGGTCATCGATTTCGGCTGCCACACCGCCACGCATCCTGCGCTCACCGAGAGGTCCGAGGCGGTCCAACGGACCGAGATCGAGCAAGGCCGACAGGCGTGCGAAGACATGATCGGGCGGATGCCGACCACGTTCGCCTACCCATTCGGCGACCATGACCCTGCAACGGTCGCGCTCGTCCGCGCTGCGGGCTTCGCGGCGGCCTGCACCACCGACCCTGCGGCAGTCACAGCGGGTTGCGATGTCCTCGCGCTGCCACGCCTCCAGGTCAAGGACTGGTCGGCCGACCGACTGGCGAGGGAGTTGCGTGCCCTGTGAAGCAGGGAGGTGATGCCAGCGTCGAGCTGAGCGTCGTGGTCGCCACGTACAACCATGCGCCCTTCATCGGACAGGCGCTCGACAGCGTGCTCGCACAGCAAACTGGCCGGTCGTTCGAGATCATCATCAGCGAGGACGACTCCACGGACGGAACGCGCAACATCGTCGAGGCGTTCGCGACGCGAGAGCCGCGAGCCCGCCTGATGCTCTCAGCGAGCAACATGCGATCGAACGAAGTCATCGCACGCGGGATCCATAGCGCACGCGGGCGCTACATCTGCCTGCTCGACGGCGACGACTATTGGACGTCACCGACGAGGCTCGAACGCCAAGCCGGCCTGCTCGACGATCACCCCCACGTGTCCGCTTGGTTCCACAACGCCGCGATCTGCCGTGCCGACGGTCTGTCGCAGGATCGATGGACTCCGTCGAGTCAACCGGCGGTGGTCACTGCGGACGACATCTGGCACGGCAATCCGTTCGCCACCTGCGCCGGCATGATGCGGGCCAGCGCGTTGGGTGACCTCGGCGCCTGGTACCACGACTTCTTCCCGATGACCGACTGGCCGCTCTACGTCCTTTGTGCCGAGCATGGCGAGATCTGTTTCGACGACGAGGTGGTCGGCGCGTATCGCCTGCACGAAGGTGGCCTGGTCTCCGCATTGCCCGGTAGGGCCAAGCTCGACATGATCGCTCACTTCTACCGCCGGATGGACGAGGCACTCGCCTTCCGTTCGCACGATCGGGCCCGGGCGGCCGCATCGCGGTTCTTCTTCGACTGGGCGGAGGTCTACGCCGACTCCGGAGATCGGGCGATGGCGCGCTGCTGCCTCGCTCACAGTCTCGGAGGTCGCGGCGTCGGGCTGTCGGTCGGGTGGCGGAGATGGGCCCGTTGCGCTTGGCGACTGCGTTGAGCGCCGTGGGACCGGTGGCTACGGGCGAGTTCGAACATCGCGCTCATATCAGGCCGATCCCCGCCGACACGGCCCGTCCTGTCTGGTCGGTGATGATCCCCACGTTCCATTGCGCAGACTACCTTGCCACGACGCTGAGGAGCGTCCTCGCGCAAGCTCCTGGCCCGGATGAGATGCAGATCGAGGTGATCGACGACGCGTCGACCCAGGACGATCCCGAAGCGGTCGTCGACGAGGTCGGTGGCGACCGCATCCAGTTCGTGCGGCAACCTGAGCACGTCGGGCACATCCGCAATTTCGAGACGTGTCTTCAACGGGCGAGGGGACAGTATGTACACCTGCTGCACGGCGACGATTTCGTGCTGCCCGGCTTCTACGTAGCACTGCGGCGAGGGTTCGACAGCGATCCGACGATCGGCGCAGCGTTCTGTCGCTGGATGTTGGTCGACGACAGGAGCAAGTGCCTGTCGGTCGTGGATCCTCTACAGCCCGCAGCGAGTCCGCTTGCCGACGCAGCGGCACGGTTGGCGGAGGAGCAACACATCGTCACGCCGTCCATCGCGGTGCGGCGATCTGCCTTCGAGCAGCTCGGTGGGTTCGACGCTCGGCTGCACTGCGCGGAAGACTGGGAGATGTGGGTGCGCGTCGCCGCCGCCCACCGGGTCTGGTACGAACCAACCCTCCTCGCGGCATACCGCACACACGTCGATTCGAACACCGGCCGGCACTCTCGGCTCGGAGAGGAGCTGGAGTACACGAGGACAGCGATCGCGATGATCGGGGACTCGCTGCCCCCGGACCGAGCTCCGACGATCATGCGTACGGCCCGGCGCACCTACGCGAGCACGGCGTTGCGGAACGCCCGCACGTTCGCCCAGCTCGGCGATACCGAGGCGGTGCGCGCCCATCTACGCGCCGCGCTCCGCCTCAGTCGCTCGCCGCACGTGCTGCTGGCGGCGGCACGGTTACTACCACACATGGGACGACCATGAACGCCAGGCCCGCGCCGGTTCACGTCGCGCTGGTCGGCTGCGGAGCCGTTGCGCAGCTCTACTACCGCCCAGCCCTCGAGACGCTCGAGCGCGAAGGGCTGCTCCGCCTGACCGCCGCTCATGATCCGGATCCTGTTGCGCTCGACACGTTCGGCGATTCTTTTCCGTCGGCTCGTCGCCTCACGCGCTTCCCGGAAGTGCTCGCGATCTCACCCCAACTCGTCATCATCGCGTCGCCACCGCGCTACCACCCCGAACAGACCATCGCCGCACTGGCCGCCGGCATTGACGTCCACTGCGAGAAGCCGTTGGCACCCAACCTTGCCGAGGGGGAGCGGATGGTCGCAGCGGCTGTCGAGGCGGGTCGTCGCTTGTCCATCGGGATGGTGCGTCGGCACTTCGCAGCGACGCGTGCGATCGGTCGGCTCATCTCCAACGGAAATCTCGGGCCGCTCGGTTCGATCGATTGTTTCGAAGGCACCCCGTTCACGTGGCCGGTGCGATCTGTGGACTTCCTTCGACCTGTTGCGGGAGCCGCGGGAGTCCTGCAGGACATCGGCACGCATTGCCTCGACCTTCTGACGTGGTGGCTGGGGTCGCCGTCG
>JACDHN010000040.1 GCA_013821025.1 Acidimicrobiia bacterium
ATAGAGAACGTTCAGGCGGAAGGCGATCGCCCACCGGTGGTCACCGCTGGCCTCGAGGAACCGGCGGACGTCCGAGGAACTCCAGGCCTCGATCTCCTTGTCCTTGGGCGGCTTCGCCACCGTGCGTGGCAATCCAACCCTCGCCGCGGGGCTGCGTGGGATGAGGCCTTCGTCTACCGCCTCGGAGAGCGCAGCGCGCAGCACCGTGCGACAGAACTGGCGGTGTCGGCCTTGGTCGCGGGCTGCGGCCATCGCTGAGCGCCTCGACGCGTACGTGCCGAGCTGGCGCGGCCGATGCTTGCCCGTCGCCGTGTCGATCCCGTCGACTCGCACCGCCCACCGGTCACGCTGCTTGCGACCGTCGGCTGACCGGTTGCCTTCCATCCCATGGCTCACCTCCGAGGCTCGGTAGCCCGGAATTCTGATACATGGCTGATACATGCTCGGTGCCGCTTAGCGATCGAAGTCTAACATACCAGCTAGATGTGGTCGGGGAGGCGGGATTCGAACCCGCGACCTCCTGCTCCCAAAGCAGGTGCGCTAACCAAGCTGCGCTACTCCCCGGAGGCGCTGACGATACAGGCCGGCGCGATCAGCGGCCACGGGCGGGCCCGCTCGACGGCGAGTGCGACATCGAGCAGCAATGGTTCGGTGAAGTGCCGGCCGATCACTTGCAGCGAGATCGGGAGTCCGTCGAGCGTGCCGGCCGGGATGGAGATCGCGGGATTGCCGTGCAGGTTGGCCGGGAACGTCAGCCGGCCGTTGTTGCCCGCGCCGGCCTCCACGCCGCCGAACGTATCGGGCAGCGGGCCTTCGGCGGCGAACGCGACGTCGGGATTGCTCGCCGTGATGACGAGGTCGACGCCGTCAACAGGGTGAAAGATCCTGGCCATGGACTCGTTCAACTCACCGCGGCGTCGCTCGATGCGGTCGCGGGCCTCGGCTGAGTACTTGCCGGCCGTGGTCTCCAGGCCGTAGCGCACCTCTGGTGTGAGCTGATCGGCACAGCCAGGCCACAGATCGCCGAGCTTGGCGGCGATGCTGATCATCCCACTGATCGACCATGCGGCGCCCATGCGCGGCAGCGTCACGTCGACGTCGTCCACGCGCTCCATGCCCAGCTCATCGATCAGCCAATCGGCCGTGGCCTCGAGCGACTCCCACATCGCCGGTGAGACGACGGCGCCACCCCAATCGGCGACGACGGCGACGCGTTGCCCGCGCAGCGACGCCGTGTGGGTGCCCAACCCTTCCTCCCAGCCCTCGACGCGGGCGAGGCTGAGCGGATCGCGAGCGTCGTGGCCGTTGCAGATGTCGAACCACCGCGCCGTGTCACGAACCGAGCGGGACACGCACCCGATGGTCACGGTGAGGTTGCCATACGTGGCGTCGGGCGAGCGCGGGATCCGCCCGTAGGTGGCCTTCAGGCCGACGAGCCCGCAGAAGCCGGCGGGGATGCGGATCGAGCCGCCGCCGTCACCTGCGGTAGCGAGCGTAAGGAGGCCACCTGCGACGGCGGCCGCCGCACCGCCAGACGAGCCACCGGGCGTCGTGCCGTGGCGCCACGGGTTGTGCGTCGTGCCGTGCAGCAGCGTGCGGGTGACGTTGACGGCACCGAACTCCGATGCCGTCGTCAGGCCGATCGCCAAAGCACCGCCGAGCGACTCGAGACGATCGACCATGGTGCTGGTTCGTTCAGCAACCGCGTCGGCGAACGGAAGGGACGCATCGGTCTGCGGCCATCCCTGCACGGAGTCGAGCTCCTTGACCCCGAGCGGCACGCCGCCGAAGGGACGTGACACGTCGATGTCGGTGAGCGCCGCCTCGGCCCGCTCGCGATCGAGATGGGCGAAGGCGTTCAGGTCGCTGGCCTCGATGGCGTCGAACGTCGCCGCCAGCTCCTCGGACGGCGAGCGCTCGCCGCCTCGGTAGGCGTGGACGAGCGAGCAGGCATCGCCGGTCCATGGTCGGTCGGTCATGGGCGGCGACCGTAGCCGGGTGTGGCATCACCGGGCGGTGCCGCACGGCGCTCAGCTCGACGGACGGTCGACGACGATCTGGCCGGCGTCCATCTCCAGGGTCCTCGTGAGGCGCACGTGCTCGAGCAGGGTGCGGTCGTGGGTGACGAGCAGCAGGGTGCCCTCGAAGCTGTCGAGGGCGGCTTCGAGCTGCTCGATGGCGGGGAGATCGAGGTGGTTCGTCGGCTCGTCGAGCACCAATACGTTGGCCCCGTTCGCCATGAGCAGAGCCAGCGATGCCCGCGTGCGCTCGCCCGGCGACAACGTCTCGGTCGGTCTGACGACATGATCGGCTACGAGCCCGAACTTGGCGAGCAGGGTTCTTGCGTCCTCGGCGTCGAGCCCGGTGCTGTCCTGGAATGCTCGTAAGAGCGACGCCGCTCCGTGCAGGCGGGTCCTGGCCTGCTCCACCTCGCCGATGACGACACTCGGCCCCAAATAGACATCGCCAGCGGCGACGTCCGCTCGACCCCGCATGGCGTCGAGCAGCGTGGACTTGCCAGACCCGTTGGCCCCTCTCAGTGCGATTCGCTCGCCAGCGCCGACGAACAGGTCGATCGGACCAAGGCGGAAGGGTCCCCGGTCCACTACGACGCCGGTGAGTCGGGCTACCACGTCGCCCGATCGTCCAGGTGAACCCACGGTGAGCCGTAGCTGCCACGGCTCTCTCGGTTTGTCTGCGGTTTCCAGACGCTCCATCGCCCGCTCGGTCCTGGCAGCTCTTCCCGCCAACTGTTCTGTCTGGACGATCTTGTGGTGTCGAACGTGTTTGTCGCTCTCATCTGATCGCCGGACCTTCGCCACGCCCTGGCTGGCCCATTCCCGCTCGCGCTGGGCTCGATGAGCAAGGCCCCGACGTTGCGTGTCGTACTGCTCGAAGCGCTCCCAGGCGTGACGCCGCGCCGCCTCCCGCTCGTCGAGGTACGCCTGCCAGCCGCCGGCGTAGGTGCTGACCCGGTGCGTGAACTCATCCAACTCGACCACGTGGGTGACCGTCCTGGCCAGGAACGTCCTGTCGTGGCTGACCAGTACCACACCAGCGGACAGGCCGGTGATCCAGCGCTCGAGACGATCGAGGCCGTCGAGGTCGAGATCGTTCGTGGGCTCGTCGAGCAAGAAGACCTGGAAGCGCGACAGCAGTAGCGCGGCCAGCCCGACCCGGGCGGCCTCACCACCCGACAGCGACGTCGTCGGCTGGTCGAGCAGCCGACGAGCCAGCCCGAGGTCGTCCAACACCTTTCCCAACCGAGCGTCGAGGTCGGCCCCGCCGAGCTCGAGCCACAGGTCGAGCGCCTCGGCATACCGGTCGTCGGCTCGCGGCTCGCCGGTTGCGAGCGCCGCCGTCGCCGCGTCGAGCTCCACCGTTGCGTCACGCACGCCCGTGCGTCGGGTCAACAGCTCGGTGACGGTCTCGTCGGGGGAGCGCAGCGGCTCTTGTGGCAGGTATCCGACCGTCGCTGTGAGAGGCGTGCGGTGCACGGTTCCACGCTCGAGCGGCTGCAGTCCGGCCATCGCCCGCAGCAATGTCGTCTTGCCGACGCCGTTTGGCCCGATGAGGCCGACGCGGTGGCCCGAGGCGACGGCGAGGTCGACCGAGTCGAGCACGGTCGCCGGTCCACGAACGACGGTGAGGCCGACGGCGCGGAGCGGAGCGGCGGATGACGATGTCACGGAGAACCTCCAGATCGGGTCAGGGGGACTGGTTCAGCGTGAATCGGTCATGGGTCCCAGTCTGCCCGATTGCGAGCGCTGCGACGTGCGACTCGTTGAGGGCTCAGTTCTCGGCGCGGTGGGCTCGTCCGGAGACGAAGTCGATCGACCGAGTGACGTTGGCGGCGACGAAGCGTTCCAGCTTCGGTGCTCCGAGGAACCGGGAGGCAGCCTGCAGCGGCTTCGGTGAGCCGCTGGCGACGGCTTCCAGGGCAGCGGCTCGCGAGGTCTTGATGCCGTGAGCGTGGACGATGAACGAGGTCATGGCGTCATCCAGGGACTGACGCTGCAGTGCCTCACCCGCAGCGACGAGATCGTCGGTGCCGAGGTCGATCACCTCCGGCTCAGCAACCTCGGTGTGCCACTCGTGACGCCCGGTCCAGTGGGCGAGGAATGCACACCACAATGCGAGGCGCACGGTGTCGGGATGCCGATGGTGTGCGGCATGCCAGCGGGCAGCGTGGGCGTACGTGATGCCGTGGGTGATGTCGAGCCATCCGAAGTCGTCGTGGTAGTCGAACTCACCGCTCGGGTCGTAGCGCAACATCCGATCCGCCACCGTGTCGACAACGACGTCGAGCAGTCCGTCGACTCCTGCGCCATCGCGAACCGCCGCGACGACTGCGGCGAGGGGACCTTCCCGCCTGTGACCGAGGAGCGAGGCTGCCAACGTCCCGTCGTCCCGCCACGAGGGGTCCGGTTCGATCTCCACGAGCTCATCGAGATCGATGCCGGCGAGCGCCTTCACGAACGGCCGCATGTACGGCAGCGTGTCCATGCGTGTTCCGTAGACGATGGTGGGCAACAGATGTGGGAGCACGGTGTCTGCGTGCTCCCAGCCCAACTCGTCGAGCAGCTGGAACGCCTTCTGCGCATAGATCGCGCCGTGGCCATATGACAGCAGGTGATCGCTGACGACACCGGTTAGCCAAGGGCGGAGTTCGTTGGCGCCGAGCCCCGCATGGATGGCCCCTCGCAGCAGCGCCTGGGCAGGTTCGAGTTGCTCGGTCTCGACGAAGCCACGAAACTCACGCGCCGCGTCAGCGCCGAGGTTCATCACCGGGTCGGGCAGGGTGTTGATGGGTCGGTGGCGCTCGGTCTCGGAGATGCCGACGATGCCCTGGACGATCGGCAGCGTCCGCTGATCGCCGTCGTAGAGATCGACCATCGCCAGGCAGTCGGTGGCCGACGCCACGGAGTGCCCCCACCCGAACTCGGCCCGCGGGGCCCCGTGGGCGACGGCCTCCCAGATCATCTCGCCGGGGTTGGCGTCCGCCCGCAGCAAGCGCACGACGTCACGCGAAACCTGCCCGACGTAGCCGCGCTCGATGGCGCGCCGCAGGCTCGCCAACAGTCGCGGCCGCAGCACGGCGGCATCCGGCTCGTTGATCATCACCGTCAGCGATCCGTCCGTCCCCACCGTGACGTCGTGGCTCCGAACGTCCTCCTCGCCGAGCACGCACGCACCGTCGTCCACCCGGAACTTCCAGTTGTGCCAGGCGCACGTGAGCAGGTTTCCGTCGAGCGTGCCCTGCGTCAGGCCGTACCCCTCGTGGGGACAGGCGTGGTCGAGCGCATACACGCCGTCACTCGTTCGCACCAGGGTCAGCTTGCGCCCTTCGACGCGAGCGAGACGCATCGACCCGACCTGGAGGTCGTGGATCGTGACGTCGAGCGGAACGGCTGTCGGCGGACCTGCACTCATGCGGGAGACGGTACGACTTCAAGTGCGATTGAAGTCAAGCGCGCATTCGATCCGGTCCGTCTCGGCCGATGCGGAAGGAGCGGTCGTGGCGCGGCAACCTTACGATCCTGGGTCGCCGGACGACAGAGACGAGGGAGGGTCGAGATGGGCGAGTACCGAGAGGTCGACGTCGAGAGAACCGGCGCCGTCTGGGTGGTATCGATCGATCGGCCGGCGCGTCGCAACGCCGTCGACAACGCAGCGGCGACGGCGATGGTGGAGGCGTTCGAGGCTTTCGATGCCGACCCGGACGCATCGGTTGCCGTGCTCACGGGACGGCACGGGGTGTTCTGCGCCGGTGCCGACCTCCAGGCGCTCGCAGGTGGTGAGAGGCGCCCTGTCGACACGACCGGACCGGGCCCGATGGGTCCGACGAGGATGCGTCTGGATAAGCCGGTGATCGCCGCCATCGAGGGCTACGCGGTGGCCGGCGGGCTGGAGCTTGCCCTGTGGTGTGACCTGCGCGTGGCGGCCGAGGGCGCCACGCTCGGTGTGTACTGTCGGCGGTTCGGCGTACCGCTCGTCGACCTCGGTACCGTCCGGCTGCCACGGCTGATCGGCCATGGTCGCGCCATGGACCTGATCCTCACCGGGCGAGGGGTCGGCGCCGACGAGGCGTTGCAGATGGGTCTCGTGAACCGGGTCGTGCCGGGTGGCACGGCGCTCGACGAGGCCGTGGCCCTCGCTGAGCAGCTGGCCCGGTTGCCGCAGCGCTGCCTGCGGAATGATCGGATGTCGGCGATTGAGCAGGGGGATCTCGACTGGGACGCGGCGATGCGCAATGAGGTGTTCCGCGGCCGCGACACCATCGCCTCAGGGGAGACACTGGCCGGCGCCTCTCGGTTCGCCTCGGGGGAGGGGCGTCACGGCATCAGTGCTCCACCCTCAGCTTGATGGCGCTCAGGCGCTCCCGGCGAGATCCTTGCGGGCCGTTCGGATCACGTCGGCCAGGGCATCAAGGTGCGCCTCTGTGGTGAGCGCACTGACGTCGAGACTGGCCTGCTGCCCGAGGCGCTGGGCCTGATCGGGCCGCCTGACGAGCGTCTCGATGGCGCTCGTCCACGCCGCAGGATCATCCGCCGTGACGAGGCGGCCATTGCGCCCGTCGGTCAGAAACGTGACGAGCCCGCCGATGTCGGAGGCGACGACAGCGGCCCCTGATGACATGGCTTCCAGGGCCACCGCGCCGAGTGGCTCCGGCCACTGCGACGGGACCGTCACGATGTCGGAGTCGTGCAGTAGCTCATCGGTCGCCTCGTACCCGAGGTCACCAAGCACAGTCACTCGAAGCTCGGGGTTCATCTCCACGGCCTTGCGCGCCATCTGTTGGCAGTGCAACCAGTACGCCGGGTGCTCCACGACACCGGCGATACGCAGTTCGATCGGTACGTCGGTACGGATCGCCGCTACCGCCTCGAGCACGACAGCGAGTCCCTTCTCGGGCGTGATCCGCCCGGCGAACGTGACGACAGCGGCATCGTTCGACGTGCGGTGCCGTCGGGCAGTGGCGTCACCGATGCGGATGGGACGGGGGAGCACCTGGATGCGGTCGACCAAGCCCGGTTCTGCGTCGGCGAGGACGGCACGCATGTACCAGCTGACGACGACGATCTGATCGACGAGCGCCAGCGAACGGCTCAGCGACTCCCGTCTTCGCAGGTCGTTGGCGTCGAAGTGTCGATCGGCATGGCGCTGCACGCAACGCCCATCGGCGATGGCGACAAGACACCTCTCGCCGAGCCGCTGGCGGCATGCGCCGTGATCCCGCCTCCAGCGAAGCTCCGTGAGGCACGTGGGGTAGTGGTCGTGGACATACCAGACGAGCGGACCCCGGTGCTCCAGCGCGGCCAACGCGACGACGATCGCCGAATCGAACACGTTGTGCAGATAGATCACGTCGGCGTCGATCCGTGCGACGGCCGCGGCTACTTCGTCACCGGATCGCGCAAGGGTTTGGCGAGAGCCGAGTCCCGCCACGACCTGCACCGAGTCGAACCCTGGCGCGATCGTCCCCCCGATCGTCCCGCACACGAGATGCGACCGAACGCCGACGCCAGCCAGCGCCGCCGTCATCAGCTCGATGTACTCCTCGGTCCCGCCGAAATGTCCACCCTTCTCGTTGATGTGGACAACCGAGCGAAAGCCTAGATGGCGCGGCGGTGGGAACGGTGACCTGCCGGACGGCGCCCGATCTCCAACAAGCGGTGCAGTCATGGTGCGACCCTAGGCGCAAGGACGACGTGTCGTCTTGGGAACGATCGAGCGCGCCGGCGTGGTGCGCTGACTCGATCGGGGAACAGCGCGTCTGGTTCAGCCCACGTCGTCGACGCTGCCCGTTTCGAGCGCACGGAGCATCGCTGCGGTGTCGATGGCGAAGTGGGCGGCAACAGCCTTGCCATCGCGAATCGTCCACCGATGCACCTCCGGGATGTCGAAGGTGGCGCCGGTGGCACGCACGGAACCCTGCGTTCGTCCGTACTGGATGACCTCATCGTCGGCGGCGTAGATGGCGTCGGTGGACACCACCGAGTCGATGGCACCGCTCAGCGTGAGCGCGAAGGTCGTGAAACCGTCGTGACCGACATACCGGCCGCCCCAGGGCAGCGCCGGATCCTGAGTGATGACGCACGTCTTGTCGATGAGAGCGAGCAGCTTGCTGACGTCTCGTGCCGCCATCGCCTCGTAGATCTCTCGCACGACCTCAACGTCGGACATCGCTGGTCCCAGCACGTCGAACGCTCGCCGTAACTCGCGTGCGCTGGCGATCCAGCACTCTGCGGACGGCGGCGAAGGCCTCGTCCGTTGCGACGAGGGCCTCGTCGATGTCGGCGTCTGTGTGGGCGACGCTCAGGAACCAATTGTGCCACGGGTGGAAGTAGGCGCCGCGACGGGCTGCCGCGTCGGCCCATTCCGAGGCCAACGTGAACGCGTCGTCTCCGCGGAACGTCATGAGCGGCATCTGCACCGGGCCCGTTTGACGGATCTCGACGCCGTGGGCGTCAGCCTGCGCAGCCAGACCGTCGCGAAGTCGGGTGCCGACGCGCTCGAGCTTCGCCACCGTGTCCTCCCGGCCCAACGTGTCGACGGTGGCCAGACCGGCGGCCATCGCCGCTGCCGAGAACCAGAACGACCCGGTGACGAAGATCTTCTCGGCGCCGGACCGGAATCGCTCGTTGCCGAGCACCGCCGCCAGCGGGTAGCCGTTGGCGATCGCCTTGCTCCACGCCGACAGATCGGGGGACACGCAGAGGGGTTCCCAGCTGCCGCCGTACGCCATCCGGAAGCCGCAGCGCACGTCGTCGAGGATCAGCGCCGCACCGGCACCGTCGCAGATCGAGCGCAAACCTCGCGCGAAGGCCGGGTCGACGAGCTCCTGGTCGAGGCGGGCATCGTGGCGGAACGGCGACACGACGATCGCCGCCATGTCGTCACCGGCGACCGACGCCGCCTTCTCGACAGAGTCGAGGTCGTTGAAGCGGTAGTGCAGGAGGTGGGCGCGATCCTCTGGGACCACGCCGTTGATGATCGGCGTGCACCAGGGTGCTGCGCCGTGGTACGCCCCCTCGGCCACGAGAACCTTGCGGCGCTCCGTCGCCGCCCTGGCCACCGTCACGCACGTTGTCGTGGCATCGGTGCCGTTCTTGGAAAACATCGCCCAGTCGGCGTGGTCGACGACGTCAACCAGCCGTTCGGCAAGCTCCACCATCACAGCTCCTGGCCCGTTCTGGCAGTCGCCTCTCTGCTGTTGCTCGCGCGCCGCGGCGTCGACGGCCGGGTGCCGATGCCCGAGGATGATCGGTCCGTAGCTGCACATGAAGTCGATGTAGTCGTTGCCGTCGACGTCCCGAACGCGACAGCCGTCGCCCTCCGCCATGAACTGGGGCAGCGCCGCCGGAAGCCGGGCGGCGTTCTGGTGGCCGTACATACCTCCGGGGATGACCTCACGAGCCCGAGCGCGCAGCTTGGCGTCGAGGTGGCGGGGGCGATGGTCGATTTCGGTCACGGGAACTCCTTCAGGGCGAGGTGGGTGCCAGCCGGGCCTGTTTGGCGACGATGTTCACGGGCTCGGGGTAGTGGCAGGCGACTGGATGACCGATGCCCGGATCGGAAAGGGGCGGGACCTCGTCGGCGCACCGGTCGGTCGCCTTCCAGCAGCGTGTGCGGAACCGGCACCCCGACGGTGGTGATGTCTGCGTCGGCGCTTCTCCGGTGAGCACGATTCGCTGACGGTCGCGCTCCACGAGCGGGTCCGGAATCGGCGCCGCCGAGAGCAACGCCTGCGTGTACGGATGCGCCGAGGACTCATACACCTGGACCGCGGTGCCGGTTTCGACGATGCGCCCGAGGTACATCACGGCCACACGGTCGCTGATGTGCCGGACGACCGAGAGGTCGTGGGCGATGAACAAGAACCCGAGGTTGAGCTCTGCCCGCAGCCGTTCCAGCAGCCGGATGATCTCGGCCTGGATGCTGACGTCGAGTGCTGAAACAGGTTCGTCGAGCACGAGCAGGTCCGGGCTCACGGCCAGGGCGCGGGCGACGCCGATGCGTTGGCGCTGGCCGCCCGAGAACTGGTGCGGGTACCGCCCACCGGCATCGTCGGGAAGTTGCACCAGCTCGAGCAGCTCGGCGACGCGGCTGCGCTCCGACCCCCGCAAGATGCCGTGCACCTGCAGCGGTTCGGCAAGCAGTTCGGCAACGGTCATGCGCGGGTTGAGCGATGCCTGCGGATCCTGGAACACCATCTGGAACCGGCGGCGGGCGCGTCGCAGCTCCTTGGCAGGCAGCGCCGTGACGTCGACGCCGTCGAACACGATCGAGCCCGAGTCGGGCTCGAGGATGCGCAGCACGCAGCGGGCGGTGGTGCTCTTGCCGCATCCCGACTCGCCGACCAGGCTGAGCGTCTCGTTGCGATCGACGTGGAACGAGACGTCCGACACTGCCTGCACGGTCCCCGTAGATCCCGAGAACAGCTGACCGCGGAGGGCGAACGTCTTGACGAGGTGCTCGACGGTCAGCAGCCGCCCGGCCGGCGCCGCCGCCGAGCCGTTCGTCGACGTCGCCGTCACGACAATTCCTGCTCGCCGCCGGCGGCACCGGCTCCGGTCAACACCGGCGCATCGAGCGGGGCGACGTGGCACGCCGCCGCGGTGCGGGCGTGCATCCGCAGCTGGGGCACCTCGGTCAGGCAGCGCTCGATGGCGAGCGGGCAGCGGGGGTGGAACGCACACCCGCCAGGCAGCCGGTCGAGCGCAGGAGGCGTGCCGCCGATCGGGATCAGGTCGAGCCGGCGATCGAGCCGGGGCAGGCAGGCCAGCAGCCCGCGGGTGTACGGATGGTTCTGGTGATGGAACACACCGACGGCGTCCCCGTGCTCGACGATCCGCCCGGCGTACATCACGTGGACACGCTCTGCCAGCCCGGCCACGACGCCGAGGTCGTGGGTCACGAGCACCACCGCCAGCTGGCGTACCTGCTGCACGTTGCGCAGCACGTCGAGGATCTGTGCCTGGATGGTGACGTCTAGCGCGGTCGTCGGTTCGTCGGCGATCAGCAGGTCAGGTTCGTTGGCCAGCGCCATGGCGATCATCACCCGCTGGCGCGTCCCTCCCGACAGTTCGTGGGGGTAGGCCTTCAGTCGGCGTGTGACGTCGGGGATCGACACCAGCTCGAGCAGCTCGGCGGCGCGATGACGCGCCCGCCGCTTTGCGCGCGGGTCGTGAGCCAGCACGGCCTCGGCCAGCTGGTGACCGACGGTGTGTGCCGGATTGAGCGACGTCAGCGGATCCTGGAAGATCATCGCGATCCGCTTCCCACGGAGCCGGCGCAAGCGGGCCGGTGGCGCGCCGAGCAGCTCCTCCCCGTCGAAGCGCACTGATCCGGTGGCGACCGCCTTCGGCCCGAGGAGGCCCAGCAGCGCCAACATGGTGACGCTCTTGCCGGAACCCGACTCACCCACAACGGCGACGACTTCGCCAGCAGCCACATCGAGGTCGACGCCGCGCACGGCGATCAGCTCCCGCCCGCTGTCGGACCCGAAGCGCACGTGCAAGTCCCGGATGGCGAGCAGCGGATCACTCATCGGTCGCGTCGTTCAGAGGTGAGGACCGGGTTCGGCACGCCGGCACCTCCAGGCGCTTCGGCGGCCGCATCATGAACGTTCACCCATCAGCCGTGGGCCTTGACGTCGAAGTGGTCTCGAAGGCCGTCACCGAGGAAGTTGGCGGCCAAAACGATGCTCA
>JACDHN010000234.1 GCA_013821025.1 Acidimicrobiia bacterium
CCCGGGATGTGAACGACGCATGGTCAGGCGACGAGGGAAGCGCCAGCGACGAGGAGCAGTCGAGCGAGCGAAGCGAGCGAGACCAGGAAAAAAGGAAACGAGATCGGTCCGCCAACGTGCAGCTCGTGGCGGACCGACCTCCACGCGGTCGGCGGTGCCGACCACGATCGCAGTGATCAGGCTCAGGTCAGCTCGAACACGACCGTGACGTCGACGACCAGCTCCTGGGAGCCGGGCTCGATCGGGACCTCAGCGGCGGCCATGTCGCCCGACGCCGCCCGACTCTCGTCGAACAGGATCGGCGGTTCGCTGCCGGACTCGACCATGGTGCGGATCTCACCGATCTGTACGTCCTCGCCGACCACGAACTGGCCCGCCTTCGTCCTGGCGTTGGCGACGGCGTCGGCGCGTACGTCGGCGAGAGCGGCGTCAGGATCGTCGACCGAGAAGGCGATGCCGTCGAGGCGGAACTGGTCGCCTGCGGCGTCGGAAACCTGGTCGAGCAGACCGCCGAGACCTTCGAGGTCGGTGGTACGCACCGTCACCGTGTTGGACGCCTGGTAGCCGGTGATCTTCTCGCCCTCGACTCCATACTGCGGCCATACCGACAGGTTCGACGTCTGGATGTCGCCCTCGTCGATGCCAGCGGCCTTCAGGATGTTGATGATCGAGTCGGTCTTCTGCGAAACGGTGTCGAGGGCTTCTTTGGCCTTTGGTGCCGTATGTTGCGCGCCCATCGTCACGGTGGCCACGTCTGGTGCGACATCGGCGGTGGCCCGCCCCTGCACGCGGATGGTACGCACGTCGTCCTGCTCGTTGACGGGTTCGTCGTCGCCCTGGGCGCGGACCTCGTTGGTGTCCCGCCCGGACCCGCTGAGCGCCACGGTGGCAAAGGTCGCCATGGCCGCTGCGGCGAGCGCGACGAGCGCCAACGTGACCGGCGATCGGATCGAGCCTTCATCGTCTCGAACGTTCACGATTGTTCTCCCTGTTCACGGTGGGTCGCAGGACACGTCGCCCTCGACTCCTCCCATCTCGTCCGACGCCTCCCGGGGAGGCGCAGTTCCCGACAACCTGAGAAACTGCGTTCGTGACCGACACGCCGCCGCCTGAGGGTCTGCCGATCTCGCCGCCCGTCGATCCGATGTTGGCCAAGCTTGCCCGTACCGTCCCGCTCGGAGAGGGCTGGTGGTACGAGCCGAAGTGGGACGGGTTCCGCTGTGTCGTGTTCCGCGACGTTGACACCGTGTACTTGCAGAGCCGCAACGGTCGCCCGTTCAACCGGTACTTCCCAGATGTCGTCGACGCTGTGGCCGCCGCCCTTCCGCAGCGGGTGATCGTGGACGGCGAGATCGTGATGCCCGACCCCGGCGGCGGGTTGAACTTCGACTCGTTGAGCCAACGCATCCACCCGGCGGCATCGCGGGTGAATCTGCTGGCCGAACAGACGCCGGCGTCGTTCGTGGCCTTCGACGTTCTGGCCGTCGGCGACGACGTGCACGTCGACGATCCGTTCAACCAGCGTCGCCGGCTGCTCGAAGAGCTGCTGACGACGACCGATTCCGTGCATCTGACACCGATCAGCGACGACGATGCCAAGGCCCAAGAGTGGTTCACGGCGTTCGAGGGCGCCGGTCTCGACGGGGTGGTTGCCAAGCGCGGTGAAGACCCGTACACGCCGGGCAAACGAACGCTCGTCAAGGTCAAACACGAGCGCACGGCCGAGTGCGTCGTGGCGGGGTTCCGTACCCACAAGGACGGCGAGGGCGTCGGTTCCCTGCTCCTCGGACTGTTCGACGGTGCTGGCGTGCTTCACCACGTCGGTGTGGCCGCCGGGTTCTCGGCGACGTTCCGCAAGGCACTGGTGGACGAGGTGCGGCCGCTGATGGAGAGGGCGATGGCCGAGCACCCGTGGCGTCACTGGGCCGAGGAGGCAGCGCACGTGGACGGCCGCATGCCGGGCGGACCGAGCCGCTGGACTGGTGGCAAGGATCTGTCGTGGACGCCGTTGCGCTGCGAGCGGGTGATCGAGGTGACGTTCGGTCAGCTCGAGGCGGGACGGTTCCGCCACGGTGTGCGCTTCGTGCGCTGGCGTCCCGATCGTGATCCGTCGAGCTGCACGTACGACCAGCTCGACGTCGCGACGAAGGTCGACTTCGACACGCTCATCCGCCCCGAAGTGTGAGCTCTCGACGCAGTCAACGCCCGCTCACGTCACAGTTCCGGATCGGTGCCATCGCCAGCCGCGGTCGGCGGTGTGGTGCCTGAGTCGATCTGGCTGTCGGGCAGGGAACCGTCCGCCTCACGCAAGTCGAACGTGTTGCTGGCACCACGCAGCGAGCCCTCCGCCGTCGAGGCGTTGATCTGCAGGCGCCACGAACCTGACTCGCCGAGCGGGATCCCGTCGCCCCGGGCCGAGACGGCGACGCCGCGCCCGGTCAGTGGGATGGCCTGGGAGATCTGGGACACCGTCGAGCCCTCCGGCGGCACGAACGTCAGCTCCAAGCCACGCAGGCCCTCGGCTGGCTGGCGGACCTCCACGAGCAGCTCGTTCGAGCCGACCCGCCCTGGCCGCAACGAGACGCTGATTTCGACACCCAACTCCTCATCGGTCACGGTCTCGACGATCTGGTACTCGCCGGTCTCGAAGGCATCGATGTTGCTCGGCGGATACGTCAGCATCCATCCCGTGAGTCCGAGCACGACGATGCCGAGCAGGGCGTCGACACCGTAGGCCCGTCGCAACCGGTTGGCAGCCGGCGCTTCGAGCTCGCGAGCCCGCCCGAGGCGCATCAGCACGGCCTGTCGTGCTGCGACCGCGACGAACAGGACAACGGCGACAGCGACCGACTTGCCCAGCAATACCCGTCCGTGGCCGGTGGAGAACAGCTCACCCCCGTCGAGACGGAAGAGCTGCACGAGTCCGGTGATCACCGTGATCAGCAACGCCGGCAGCGACAACCGGCTGAAGCCGCGCACGGCGTGCACGAGGTCCTCGTCGCCCGATCCGGCGAGCACGATGCGGGCCACGAACACGGCGCCGCCGAGCCACACGGCCATAGCCAGAGCGTGGAGGACCGCCATCGCGATGCCGAGGGCGGCGAGGTCACCGCCCGTCCGGGTGAGACCGATCGTGGCCACGGCGAGCGCCGGGATGCCGAGCCCGACGATCTGGGTCGTCGACTCCACGACGCGCTCGGGCAGGAACGCCACCCAGCCCATGGCCACCACGAGCAGCAGTCGAGCGAGCACCGCCCGTCCTGGCCAGCCGGCGTCGAGCAGGTCGCTCCAATCGACAGGGTTCAGGCTGCTGGCGAGCGACTCGCCCGTGGACGAGGCCGACGCCGCTGCCACGTAGATCACCGTGCCGACAAGACCGACGATCCAGGCCGTACGGATGAACCGCACAGCGATGATGTACTCGGGCCCCTCCGGCCAGGCCACGGCGATCAGCACCAGTGCGCCGAACGCCACGGCGATGCCACCGATCGACAGCATCCGCCCGAGCCACAGGCCCCAGTCGCTACCGAACGTCCCGATGGGAGCCAGCTCGGTGGCCGAGGAGCTGTCGTCCGAGTCGTCGGCGGGTGCGGTGGCGGCCGTGGCGTCTGTACCGGTCCCGGGAGTCGTGCCGCCGTTCTCACCAGTGTCGGGGGTGGATGCGGTGGTGACCGGTGCCGATTCGACCTCGAACGTGAAGCTCCCGTTGGCCCCTGGGTTGCCGTCGGGCTCGCTCACCCGCCAGCTCACCGTGCACGGCCCCATGGGCAGCGCCCGCACGACCCTGACGGTGAGCGTGAGCTCGTCGTCGGACACCTCCGGCCGCCCGATCGACGGCACGGGGTTGGAGTTGCACGCCACTGCGACGCTGTTCGTGCTCCCGAGTGGCTCCGTGAAGTTCAGCACCAGCTGCTCGGGCGACCGGCTCACGGTGGAGCCGTCGGCGGGGTCGGAGCTCTCGAGGTCTGCCCCCTGGGCCGCGGCCCGGTCACCCGGCGGCGCCAGCACCACTGCGAGCGCCACCACGGCCAGCAAGAACATCAGCGCCGGCCTGACCACGACGCCCTGGCCGAAGAGACGTAGGCGACCGGCGCCGATTCGAGCGTTCACTGAGCAGCTACGGTAGCCAGACCCGCTGGTAGGGGCGGTGACCACGGCCTCGGGCCGTAACACCCTGTCGGTAGGCTCGGCGAGGAGATGGCTATTCCCTCCCTCTACCGCCGCTACCGCCCTCGCCGGTTCGCCGAGCTGAAGGGTCAGGACCACGTCGTGCGAGGCCTTCGAGACGCCGTGCGATCGGGACGCGAAGGTCAGGCGTACCTGTTCTCGGGCCCTCGCGGCACGGGCAAGACATCGTCGGCGCGGATCCTCGCCAAAGTGCTCAACTGCCAGAACCCGATCGACGGCGAGCCGTGTTGCGAGTGCGAGTCATGCCTTGCCGTCGAACAGGGCACCAGCTACGACGTTCACGAGCTCGACGCCGCCAGCAACAACGGGGTCGACGCCATGCGCGACCTGATCGAGCGGGCGTCGCTCGGCACGCCCGGGCGGCACAAGGTGTACATCCTCGACGAGGTGCACATGCTGTCGCGGGCGGCTGAGGCGGCGTTGCTCAAGACGTTGGAGGAGCCTCCCGATCACGTCGTCTTCGTCCTCGCCACGACTGATCCGCAGAAGGTCAGCGAGACGATCCGCAGCCGCACCCAGCACCTGCGATTCCATCTGCTCCCGGCCGACACGCTGGCCGACCACGTTCGCTGGATCGTCGATGACGCCGGACTGCAGGTGAGCGAACACGCCATCGGCGTGGCGTTGACACAGGGCGGCGGCTCTGCTCGCGACACGCTCTCGGCTCTCGAGTTGATCATCGCTAGCGGCGACGACGACGACCCCGGCGCGGTGTCGCTCGACGAGTTCGTCG
>JACDHN010000235.1 GCA_013821025.1 Acidimicrobiia bacterium
GTCGGCCGGCTACTCCACGATCGCCGTCGATCGCGGCAAGGACGCCGTGGCGTTGGCTCGGGACGACGCCTTCGACCTGATGATCCTCGATCTCGGACTCCCCGATTTCGACGGCCAGCGAGTGCTGGCCCAGATCAGGACGCGCGGCGAACGGCTCCCCGTGATCATCCTCACGGCCCGTGACGGCGTGGAGGACACCGTGCGAGGCCTCGAAGGCGGCGCCGACGACTACGTCACGAAGCCTTTCCGATTCGAGGAGCTGCTGGCCCGCCTGCGGTTACGACTGCGCGACGAGGCCACCACCGAGTCGACGGTGCTCGTGGCCGGCATCCTGAAGCTCGACCTGCGGTCTCGCCGGGCGTCGGTCGGCGAGCGCGTCGTCGAGCTGACGGCCCGGGAGTTCGCGCTGCTGGAGACCATGTTGCGCCACGCCGGCCAGGTGCTGTCTCGCGGGCAGCTGCTCTCCCACGTGTGGGGCTACGACTTCGACCCAGGCTCCAATGTGGTCGACGTGTACGTGCGCTACCTGCGACGCAAGCTCGGCGACGGCGTCATCGAGACCGTGCGAGGCATGGGCTACCGCCTGCGAGCGTAGCTAACGGGTTCAGTTCCAGAAGGCGTACCAGCCGCCGGCGCGCACGCCGTTGTAGTAGGTCTCGGCGACCCCGTAGCAGTAGGCGCGCGTCGGGTTGTACCAGGCGTACTGCGCCCGGCACTGGGCCCGCATGTTGTTGAGGAAGTCGACATCGCAGCGGTAGCGGCCATACTCGCTGCGCCCGTATGGCTTGGCGCCGTAGCACCAGTCGTGGGTGTGGCAGGACTCGTGGAAGTTGAACCCCCACCCCGAATCCGGGACGGCCGTACAGGCATCGCCGTCTGCGGCCACCGGCGCAGCGTCGGTAAGAACCGCACCGCCGAACGTGGTCGCTGCGGTGAGTGCGGCAGCGGCGAATGCCTTCTTGATCTGCATCGTTGTAGCTCCTGTGCTCGGCGCCCCTCGCTGATCTTCGCGCCGAATCTGCCGGCCGGGCAAGTGCTTTGTCCGGCCGGCAGAACTGTTCAGGAGTCGTTCAGGCGGTGGTCACAGTGTCACAGCCTGCGGCACTGATCTTCCTTGTTGCCGCCGACGACATTGCCACCGCCAACGGGGGCTGGCACGTTCGACTTGCACTGCAGGTTGCCGTTGATGCGGTTGTTCGAGATCGTCTTCGTGCCCCGGTTCGTGAAGATCTGGACGTCCTGGCCGACGCGATTGGAACGGACGTTCACGTCGCCGCCCTGCTTCAGCTGGATGCTGCCGCCGATACGGGACGACACGACCTTGACCCAATCGTGACCCTCGGACTGCACGTTGCCCACGACACGGATCGAGTTGGCGGACAGACGGGCGTTGGTCTCGACCTTGACCGTGCCCTTGACGGTCGTGCCGTTCAGCGTGCACAGGGCTCCTGAAGGAACGCGGAGGTTGTCGACCGTGGCTGCGTTGATGGTGCCGCGGCAGGTGCGCTCTTCGGCGGACGCTGCGCCCGGAAGGGACAGGGTGCCGAGCAGCAGGCTGCCGACACCTAGAGCGGTGAGTGTGCGCTTCATGATTGCTCCGATCTTTGGGGGTCGGGCAAAATACCCGATTGGCCTCATCATCGGGGATGGTCATGAGCGGCTCGTGAGGCGGAAGTGAAAAGCTCCTCATATTGCGGCCGCCGAAGCGCCTGGAGGCGCCGGCGTGCCGAACCGGGTCTTCATTTCTGAACGACGCGGTCAAAGGCCTCTCACCACGCGGCCGCCGAAGCGCCTGGAGGCGCCTGGAGGCGCCGGCTTTAGTTGACGTCGACGGTGGCGCCGACGTCTTCCAGCTTGGCCTTCGCAGCGTCCGCCTGTTCACGGGTGACCTTCTCGAGCACCGGCTTGGGGGCGGAGTCGACGAGATCCTTGGCCTCCTTCAGGCCCAGGCTGGTGAGCTCGCGCACTGCCTTGATCACCGGGATCTTCTGGCCACCGACTGCCGATAGGACGACGTCGAACTCGTCCTTCTCCTCCTCTGGCTCTTCGCCACCGGCGGCGGGGGCGCCGCCAGCGGCGGCGACGGCGACTGGAGCTGCGGCGGTGACGCCGAACTTCTCTTCGAAGCTGTCGAGCAGTTCCTTGAGCTCGATGACGGACAGGTTGGCGATGGAGTCGAGAATCTCTTCGGTCTTCGACATGATGTGGTTCTCCTTGGAATCGAGATGTTGATGGGTCGTTGGGGTGTGGCGGCGCTCAGGCGGCCGCCTGCTGATCGATCAGGGCCGAGAGCCCGTAGGCGAGATTGCGCGGCAGGGCCTGCAGCAGGCCGGCCGTCTTGACCAAAGGCGCCTGCAGCCCACCGGCGAGCCGAGCGAGCAGCTCGTCGCGCGTCGGCAGGCTAGCGAGAGCCCGCAGGTCGTCAGACGACAGCAGCGCGCCGTCGAGTATGCCGCCCTTCAGCACGACCAGCGGATTTCGCTTGGCGGCGTCGGACAACGCCTTGGCGGCGGCGACGGTGTCGTCGCCGGTGAACGTCAATGCCACCGGGCCGGCGAGCAGCTCGGCGAGCTGGTCGAGCCCGCTGTTGCGAACGGCGAATCCGGCCAGCGTGTTCTTGTAGATCTTGTGCTGGGCCCCGGCCTCGCGCAGCGCGCCACGGAGCTCGGCCATCTGGGGGACGGTCACGCCGCGGTACTCACTGACGAAGACGGCCCCGGCTTGCGACAGCTTCTCACCGATCTCTTCCACGACCGCCACCTTGTCGGCGCGAGGCTGGCGTGCGAACTCGTCGTTGGTCGACTCGTCGTTCGTCACCTCATCGTGCGTCACGTCGTTGTTCGTCATGGTGTACACCTCCTCTCGCTACGACTCGGGTGCTCGCAGATGGCGAACACCTCGAGGAGCTGCCGACGGCGAACCGTCGAGCGTCGAGGCAGACACCTACGTTGGCGGATCACTCCATTACCCATCCGGAGATGGACCAACGGTCTCGGGCGAGCAACGTTGTATGTGGGCGATGAATGATACCGGCGGTTAGACGGTCTCGGGCCGGAGCCGTCCGGCGTCGACGTGCACGCCGGGGCCCATGGTGGACGACACCGTGATCTTGCGCAGGTAGCGGCCCTTGGCTGAGGCTGGGCGCGCCCGCTGCAGTTCGTCCATCACGGCGCGGAAGTTCGCCTCGAGTGCATCTGGACTGAAGCTGGCCTTGCCCAGTTGGATGTGCACGTTGCCGTACCGATCGCTGCGGTATTCGACCTTGCCGCCCTTGAACTCGCCGACGGCGCGCGCCACGTCGGTGGTGACCGTGCCGGTCTTGGGGTTCGGCATCAGGCCCCTCGGTCCGAGCACCCGTCCCAGGCGGCCGACGAGCGGCATCATGTCGGGCGTGGCGATGGCGACGTCGAAGGCGAACTTGCCTCCCTCCACCTGCGCGGCGAGATCGTCAGCGCCGACCAGGTCGGCGCCGGCGTCACGGGCAGCCTGGGCAGCGGCGCCGGCGGCGAACACGGCCACTCGCACGTCCTTGCCAGTACCCGACGGCAGAGCCACTGTTCCCCGGACCATCTGGTCGGCCTTGCGAGGGTCGACGCCCAGCCGCACGGCGATGTCGATGGTCTCGTCGAACTTGGCGGAGACCATCGTCTTCACCAGGCCCAGCGCTTCGGTCGGTGTGTAGAACGTGTCGCGGTCGAACTTGGCGAGCGCATCGGTGTACTTCTTGCCTGACATGTGGATGTCTCCCTCGGGTGAGAAGACCCCCGGGCGAGGTGCTCCCGGGCCGGTCTGTGCTGATGTTGATGAGAAGTGAACGCGTGCGCGCTCTGGCGCTCGGACTCAGGTGACGGCGATGCCCATCGATCGAGCGGTGCCGCGCACCTGCTCCTTGGCCGCCTCGATGTCATAGGCGTTGAGATCGGGCATCTTGATCTTGGCGATCTCTTCGAGGTCGGCTTCCGTGATGCGCCCGACGGCCTGCTTGCCCGGTTCGGTGGCACCCTTGTCGAGCCCGGCCTTCTGGCGCAGCAACACGGGGGTGGGCGGGGTCTTGAGGATGAACTCGAACGTGCGGTCCTCGTAGATCGTGATCTCGACGGGCACGATCGTGCCGACCTGCGACTCGGTCCGGGCGTTGTACGCCTTGACGAAGTCCATGATCGCAACGCCGTGTGGACCGAGCGCAGTGCCGACAGGCGGCGCAGGGCTCGCCTTGCCAGCCGGGATCTGGACCTTGACGATCGCAGCAACCTTCTTCTTAGCCATGATGTGTTCCTTGTTCGATCGGCGGTGCGCTCAGAGCTTGGCGACCTGGCCGAAGTCCATTTCGACGAGGGTCTCTCGCCCGAAGATGTTGACGAGCACTTTCATCTTGAGGTGATCGGTGTTGATCTCGGCGATCTCACCGGAGAAGTCGGCAAACGGACCCTCTCTGACCCGGACGCTGTCGCCCACCTCGTACTCGAGCTTGGGCTTGCGGCGGGCCTGGCGTTCGGGGTCCGTGGCCTTGGCAGAGAGGAAGTTGCGCACGTCGCGTCGCGACAGCGGAGTCGGTTTCTGACCAGGCCGGCTCTGGCCGACGAAACCCGTCACACCGGGCGTGTTGCGGATGCAGTACCACGACTCGTCGTCCATCCGGCACCGCACGAGCAGGTAGCCGGGGAACACCTTGCGCTGCACGGTCTGCTTGCGGCCGTTGCGGAACTCGTCGACTTCCTCCATCGGGATGACGACTTCGAAGATGCTGTCCTCCATGTTCATCGACTCGATGCGCGAGTGGAGGTTGGCGGTCACCTTCTTCTCGTATCCCGACTGCGTGTGCACGACGTACCACTCGCCGGGGCGCGTCCACGGATCATCCTCTTCGATCTCATCCTCTTCGTCGTCGGAGTCACCGTCGACTGCGGTCTCGGATTC
>JACDHN010000236.1 GCA_013821025.1 Acidimicrobiia bacterium
GCGCCTCGGCATCGAGGTTGGCGAGGAGACCGGCTGGCAGTATCAGCCCGAGCAGACGACCTCCGCCATCATCTGCCACCATCCCCAGGCCAAGTACTTCGTCGCCCGCTGAGCGACGTCAGCCGCCGCGGTCCTCATCCCATCGACGAAGGGATTCGAACGGGAAGATGCCCGTGTCGTGACCATCGTTCCAGGTGATGGTGAGGCCCCAGGCCCCGTGTAGGGCCGCCGACTCGATCCGCAATGGCGTCGGGCTGCCAGGACGCGGCCAGCTGTCCTCGCCCCGCTCGCGCAAGTTGCGGCACGTGGCGCACGGGCAGCCGAGCCGCATACGCATGAGATCGAAGTGGGCGACATGGCCGTCGAGGAACGTGAACGTCACCCCTGCGTCCTTCGCCACGTCGATCTTCTCAGGCTGATAGCGCTCATCCACGTTCCCATCGTCGCCCACGGCGGGGGCGATCGACCCACCAGCCGAGCGCTTCGTGACGCCCCGCCGGATCTGTGAGCGGTCGATGCCGTTCCCGGCCGGCTGGCCTCACACTTCTCGACGGGCAACGGCACCGCTCAGGGCCGACGACGCCGTAGGGTTCACGGGCATGAGCTCGGCGCTGATGGTGTGGATCGATCAGGACCTGTGCACGGGTGACGGCATCTGCTCGGAGATCTGTCCCGACGTCTTCGTCGGTCGCGATGACGGACTGTGGGTCGTGAAGGAGGAGGCGTCGCACTTCGGGTCGACGATCGTGTTCGACGGCGCCGACGGCGCCGGCCACGGTCCCGACGGCGGCACGGGTGTTGCGCGCATACCCGACTCGCTCATCGACACTGCCGTCGAGGCAGCCGAGGAGTGCCCTGGCGAGTGCATCATGATCGAGCCCTTCGACCAGGCCACCATCTCCGCCCGCGGCGTCTGATCTGCCTGCGCTCGCTCGCTGACGCTCACTCGCTGTCCGCCTCGTCGCTGGCGCTTCCCTCGGCGGTTTCCTGATTACGCCTTGCACATCCCGGAGGCCGAACCTTCACGACACGCCTCGCTGTGGTCGGTCGTTCATGCCGTCACGCACGAACCTAGCGTCAGCGAGCGAGCGAAGTCATACGTGGGTTCTCGCCCAGGCGGTGGCGAGGCCGGCGTAGGTGCCGCCCCGGGTGACGAGCTCGTCATGGGTGCCGAGCTCGACGAGCTCGCCGTGGTCGATGACGGCGATGCGGTCGGCGCGGCGGACCGTCGACAGGCGGTGGGCGACGACCACGACGGTGCGCCCGGCCATCAACCGCTCGAGCGCCTGCTCCACGGCGAGCTCGGTGCCGGGGTCAAGGTTGGACGTGGCCTCGTCGAGCACCAGTACGGCCGGATCGACGAGCGCCGCCCTGGCCAACGACACGAGCTGCCGCTCGCCGGCTGACAGCCGTGAGCCCCGCTCGCGGACCTCTGTGTCGAGGCCTTCGGGGAACGCTTCGAAGCGATCCAGGGTTCCGATGGCCACGAAGGCATCGGCGATCTCCCCATCGGAGGCGTCGGCCCTGGCGATGCGCACGTTGTCGGCGATCGTCCCCCCGAACAAGAAGCCCTCTTGGGGGACGACCACGATCCGGTCGCGGATGGCGGCGATCTCGGCGTGGCGCAGATCGACGTCGCCGAAACGCACCGTGCCGAGCGTCGGATCATAGAAGCGGGCGATCAGCTTGGCCACGGTCGACTTACCGGCACCCGTTGGGCCAACGAGCGCCACCCGCTCGCCTTCGGCCACCTCGAGCGTGATGTCACGCACCGCCGTGCGACCGCCGGGGCGATAGGAGAAGCTCACGGCATCGACCTCGACACCCCCTCGAGCCGGTAGCGCCTGCGGTCGGGCGGGGTCGGCGACGTCGGGATCGGTGTCGAGGATGGCGAACAGCTTGTTCAGAGCTGCCGCCGCCGACTGCACGGTGTTGTAGAGCTGCGAGAGCTGTTGAACAGGCTCGAACAAGTTGGCCAGCAACAGCACCATCGCCACGAGGGTTCCCAGGGACACCGTTCCATTGCGCACCAGCAAGCCGCCGAGACCGACGGTGATGGCTGCTGCCAGGATCCCGGAGAACTCGACCACGCCGAAGTACCACGTGGATACGCGCAGGCTGTGCACGTGCGACCGGAACAGCGAGCGGCTGGACTCCCGGAAGCGACGGGATTGCTCGTCCTCGCGTCCGTAGGCCTGGATGACGCGGATGCCGCTGATGCCTTCCTGCATCGTCGACAGGTTCTCGCCGACATGCTCGCGCACGGCGAGGTA
This sequence comes from Acidimicrobiia bacterium, assembly GCA_013821025.1. Classification (GTDB taxonomy): domain Bacteria; phylum Actinomycetota; class Acidimicrobiia; order Acidimicrobiales; family Ilumatobacteraceae; genus JACDHN01. The sequence goes on from JACDHN010000236.1 coordinate 2,274, forward strand.
GGCGGCGTTGGAGTCCCGTTGGAACTTGACGGTGGCCAGCACGATCAATGGCATCACGACCATCGCCATCAGCGCCAGCTGCCATGACAGCACGAACATCAGCACCGTCGACAAGGCGATCAACAGCGACGCCGACAGGAACTGCATCAGCCCCCACTGCACGAGCTCGCCCATCGACTCGATATCGGCCGTCATGCGCGAGACCAGCACGCCGGATTGGGTGCGGTCGTAGAACGCCAACGATTGGCGCTGGATGTGACGGAACACGGTCACTCGCAACGTGCGCAAGAACCCCTCGCCGGCCCGGTTCACGTACATGTACTGCTGGCGCGACGTGAAGTAGGCGCAGATCACGACAACGATGTAGCCGATCACGGCCAGGTTCAGCGGTCTCGTCTCACCTCGCCTGATCCCCCGATCGATCCCGTAGCGGACGAACACCGGACCGAGCAGGATCGCCAGCGTCGACAGCAGCACGAAGCCCATCGCCGCCAACGCCAATCGTCGTTGTTCGTGGCCCAACCCGGCGGCGCGTCGGAACAGGCGGGCGGTCTGGGTCCGATCGAGCCGGTCCTCATCGCTGACGGCGCCGGTCCACATGGTCGGAGCGGCCGTCAGTCGCCGGCGGCCACATCCACCTCCTCGGCATGAGTCGTCGGTGCTGCGGAGCCGGCATCGGCCCCGTCAGCGTCTACCTGCTCGTCGTGCTGCTCGGTGCGGCGAGCTTCGTCACGCGTTGCCATCGATGCCAGCACCTCGCGGTAGCGAGCGTTGGAGCTGACGAGCTGCGAGTGGCTACCGCTGGCCGCCACCCGACCACCATCGACGAGCACCACGGTGTCGGCGAGATCGATCGTGGCCGGTCGGTGGGCGATGACGACGGTGGTGCGATTCTGCATCACCGTGCGCATGGCTTCACGGATCTCGTGCTCCTTGCTCGGGTCGACCGATGACGTCGCGTCGTCGAGCACGAGGACCCGTGGGTCTGCGATGATCGCCCTGGCGATGGCGATCCGCTGGCGCTGACCACCCGACAACGACAGGCCACGCTCGCCGAGCATCGTGTCGTAGCCGTCGGGCAGCTCGACGATGAAGTCGTGAGCTCCGGCGAGGAGGGCCGCCCGCTCCACCTGCTGGCGGCCGGCGTCGGGGCAGGCGAAGGCGATGTTGGCCGCCACCGTGTCGTGGAACAGCAGCGTGTCCTCGAACACGATGCCGACGGCTCGGCGCAGATCGTGCAGTGCGAGATGCGACGTGTCCACGCCGTCGACCCTGATGGTTCCCGAGTCGGGCTCGTAGAAGCGCACCAGCAGTCGGGCGACCGTCGACTTGCCAGAACCGGTCCCTCCAACGAGTGCTACCGACCGACCGGCGTCGATGTGCAGTGTGAAGTCGCGCAGCACGGGCACCGACGTCTCGTAGCCGAACGTGACGTCGTCGAAACGGATCGCCCCGCCCGGCGAGCGTGCCGGCAGCCGCTCCGGCCGATCGGGATCGGCAACTGCCGGCACCGTCGTCAGCACCTCGTTGACCCGCTCCAGCGCCACCCCCGCTCGCTGGCCCCATGCCAATGTCATCCCAAGCATGCGCAGCGGGAACACGGTCAGGGCCACGTAGGCGTTGAACGCCACCAGCTCGCCGATGGTCAGCTCGCCCGACACCACCCGGTGTCCGCCGAGGCCGAGCACGGCGACGAGGCCGATCTGCGGCAGGAGCTCGATGGCTGGGAGGTACACCGAACGGATGCGCGCCGAGCGCAGAGAAACCCGTCGAATGTCCTCGGCCTCCTGCTGGACCTTGTCGATCTGCACCTGCTCGGCGCCGAAGCCCTTGACCACCCGCACGCCTGTCACCGACTCCTCCACCACTGTCGCCAGTTCGCCCTGCTCGCGTTGCAACTCCATCACGACGGGGTGAATGCGGTTGGAGAAGCGGCGCTGCACGATGTGGATGAACGGGAGCGGCGCCACCGCCGCCAGCGCCAGCACTGGGTCGGTGAGGAACAGGATCACGAACACGGACAGGATCATCCCGAGGTTGGCGATCGTGATCGGAACCATCGTCACGAACAGTTGAATCAGTCCGAGATCACTCGACGCCCTGCTCATCAGCTGACCGGTCTGGGAGCGGTCGTGGTAGCCGACGTGCAACGACATGATGTGGTCGAACAACCGCTCGCGCAGCGTGGCCTCGGTCCAGCGGGCCTCCCGGAACGCCACATACCGTCGCAGTGCCGTGAACGTGCCGGCCAGCAGGCCGGCGCACACGATGAGAGCGGGCCAGATCCACAGCGAACCGTTGCCGACGATGCCGCGGTCGATGGCGAGGCGGATCAGCTGCGGGACGGCCAGCTTGCCGACGGTCCACACGCCGCCGATGGCGACGCCGATCATCAGCCCCCGACGCTGCTGGCGCAGGACGCCGATGAGGAGCCCCCAGCGACCGGGGGCCGGCCCGGAAGCCGCTCGCTCGCTGGCGCTCGCACGACTGGAGGCCGCTCGCTCCCTACGCTCGCTCACAGCCTCAGCCTCCGCGGGGGCTGCGCCCCCACACCCCATCCCAGCCGACTCGCTGGCGCTCGCACGACTGGAGGCCGCTCGCTCCCTACGCTCGCTCACAGCCTCAGCC
>JACDHN010000237.1 GCA_013821025.1 Acidimicrobiia bacterium
CCTCGACGATGTCCTGCTTCAGCGCGTCGGGGTCGAGGGTCTTGAACTCCTCTGCGTAGTTGACGTCCTCGCCCAGCGGATTTGACCGGGGCGAGTGCTGGTGGAGCACCTGCAGGTTCAGCTGATCCGGCCACCAGTCCTGGTTCGACCTGGGCCGAGTCGGCTTGGGGGTCGGGGCGGGGATTACTGGGTTCTCGCTTTCGCTGCCGCTGTCAGACACGTTGGTCCTTCTCCTCTCGGTGTTTCCTTCTGATGGCTGGTTGCTCTCGACGTTGTTGCTATGGATCGACGGCTGTGTCGCTGAGCTGGTGTCGCACGCTGCGTGTCGCTTTCACCGGTCGGACGAGACAGACGTTGCCGCGACACACTCGGGGCACCGGCCCCAGTAGATGACCTCGGCTTCGTCGACCTCGTAGCCCGAGTCGTCGGCGGCCGTCAGGCACGGGGTGTCGCCGACCGCACAGTCGACGTCGTCCATCCGGCTGCAGGCTCGGCAGATGAGGTGGTGGTGGTTGTCACCAACCCGGTCCTCGTAGCGGGCTGACGACCCGGCGGGCTGGATGCGCCGCAGGAGGCCCTTGTCGGTGAGGGCCGCGAGGACGTCGTACACCGCCTGGCGTGAGATGGCACCGATCTCTGCCCGTACGACGTTGCAGATGTCGTCCGCTGTGCTGTGCGATCGGTCGGTCACCGCCCGCAGAACAGCCAGACGCTGGGCTGTGACGTGCAGACCGTGGCGGCGGAGAAGCGCATCGTTACCTACTGATGTCTCCTTGGACACGCTCCAAGCTTAACCCCCGTGCTGGAATAAGCCTAGATCTGGCTGGATACCAGTCCCCGACTAGGTTGTCATGTGGTCGATGAGCGCATCGGGCACGTCGTCATCGTGCCGAGGGGCGTCAGCGTTCAGGGTCGGGCGTCGTGGATGTCGTGGGGGTCGGCGCCGTCGCCGAGGGCGAGGAGCGTCTTTCGGAGCAGGTGGGCCAGATCGTGCTGTTGGCGTGATGAGAGGTCTGCGAGGATCTGGCGTTCGGTTGCCATGTGGTCGACAACTACTTCCTCGACGGCGTCGAGACCCTGCTTGGTGAGGCGCACGATGACCTTGCGGCGGTCGTCGGCGCTTGCCCGCTCGACGAGGCCCCGTTGCTCGAGGCGGTCGATGCGATTGGTGATTGCGCCGGTGGTGACCATCGTCTGACGTACGAGATCGCCGGCGGTGAGCTCGTACGGCTCGCCTGATCGGCGAAGTGTCGCCAGCACGTCGTACATCCAGGCCTCGATGCCGTAGCGAGCGAAGTTCTCGGCAAGACGCCGGTCGACGAGTCGTGACAGTCGCGACACGCGTCCGATCACGTTGATCGGTGACACGTCGATGTCTGGACGAACTGCGCTCCACTGGCTGGTGATCCGGTCGACCGCATCGTGCTCTTGCCGTGACACGCCAGGACTGTACCGCGATAGGTTGACGATCAGAATCTTTATACTAAGATAATGAGCATGAAGATAGGCGTAACCGTGGCGACGTGGACGGCCGCTACGACTCTGCTGGCTCCGATCGCATGGGGAACCACTTACGTCACGATCACCGAGCTGCTCCCCGATGGCCGCCCTCTCCTCGTGGCCACGATGCGAGTCGTGCCCTCTGGCGTCGTGCTACTGATGGCGGGCGCGCTCGCATCGCGTTGGAGGCCACGGGGTGGCGAGTGGTGGCGCACCGGGTCGCTGGCGGTGTTCAACTTCGGCATCTTCTTCCCGTTGCTCGTCGTCGCCGTGTACCGCCTGCCCGGCGGAGTGGCCGCCGCCGTCGGTGGGCTGCAACCCCTGCTCGTCGCCGCCCTGACGTCGCTGGTCACGGGGCGCAGGCCTCGAGTGCTGGACCTGGCAATCGGATGTGTCGCCGCACTGGGTGTCGGTCTGGTCGTGATTCGCCCAGGTGCCGACCTCGACCCCGTCGGACTGCTCGCCGCCATCGGCGCCAACGTGTCGTTCGCCGTAGGGGTAGTGCTCACCAAACGCTTCCCGGCGCCGTCGAACCGGCTCGCAGCGACAGGTTGGCAACTGCTGATCGGCGGCGTGATCCTCGTGCCGCTCACCGCCGCCGTGGAAGGGGCACCGCCGTCGCTGACCGGGCAAGACATCGCCGGGTTCGCCTACCTCAGTCTGGTCGGAACGGCCCTGGCCTTCGTGCTCTGGTTCAACGGCATCCGCCGCCTGCCTGCGGCCGCACCGCCCCTGCTGGGTTTGGCCGCCCCCATCACAGGGGCGGTCCTCGGATGGGCCATCCTCGGCCAGTCGCTCTCGCCGCTGCAGCTCACCGGCTTCGTCGTCACCGTGGCCGCCATCGCCTACGGCGCCTCGCTCCGCGCATCGGCACCCGCAATGGTGGCGCCACCCGAGCGACCCCGTCGAGCGCACGATGTGTGCTACGGCGAGACCTAACGTTGAGTCCCCGACCGCGGTGGCGGGTGGACCCCTGAACCCCTTCACAGAGAGGGTGCGATCATGACGAACGGCGGCGTGCGAGATCGTGCGTCGTCCAGTAGCCAGGCTGCGGGTCATCAGCCAACCCACCCTTGGCGTAGCGCGCCAGGCGTTCGAGGCCGTCGGTGGAGAGCATTTCGATCGCGTCGAAGAAGGCATCGGTGCCAGCAGCCCTGAGGGCCGTGTCACCTTCGCTGGGACGTCGAGGGAGGTGACTGGTCAGGAGCACGAGCGGCACCTCGCCGCGCCAGCGCTTGAGCGCGGACGCCCGACCGAGTGACTTCCAGACCGTGTCGGTGCGCAGCATCCCGCCCCGATGGCTTGTGAACGAACCGACGACATCGAAGAACCATGTCGCGCCGTCGCCATCCGTTGCCACAACGTCGATGGTGACGCCCGTCTTGGGGATGCGGCGGTTTCTTTCCACGATCGCGAAGCCAGCGTCTGCGAGCACCTGTCCGGCCACTTGGTGGGCGGCCTTTCCTTCGGCTGTCGCGCGACTGTGAACGTCCTCGACGCGGTCGGAGACGATCGTCGGGCCGACAGCCAAACGACGACCAGCCGGTCCCGCAGCCGGTGGGGCAGGAGCAAATGCCTCCCCAACGCGCCTGCGGGCGATGTCGACGTAGCTCGGATCAAGGTCATAGCCGACGAATCGGCGGCCGAGACGTGCCGCTGCGACGAGCGTGGAACCGCTTCCCATGAATGGGTCGACGATGAGATCGTTCTTGAACGTGAACAGCCGGATGAGCTGCTCGGGGAGCTCGACGGGGAACGGCGCAGGATGGCCGACGCGGCGCGCGCTCTCGGACGGGATGGACCAGATGTCGAGGGTCAGCGCCATGAAGTCCTCGGTCATCAGCGTGCTCTCATGAGGTAGGCCTTCCGCCGCTCGCTGCTTGACCGAACGCGCACGATCGAACCGGCCCTTGCTCGCCACGATCACCCGTTCAGTGATGTCGCGCAGCACCGGATTGGCGGCGCTACGAAACGAGCCCCAGGCGCATGACCCGCTTGCGCCCTCAGCCTTCTGCCAGATCAGTTCACCGCGCAAGAGCAGGCCCAGATCGTGCTGCAGGATCCGGATCACGTCGGCCGAGAGACTGCGGTACGGCTTGCGACCAAGGTTGGCGACGTTCACTGCGATGCGGCCGCCCGGCTCCAGCTTGCGAACGCATTCGGCGAAGACGTCGGTGAGCATCTCGAGGTACTCGAGGTACGACGAGGGCACACCCTCACGCTCGAGCTCCTGCTCGTACTGCTTGCCGGCGAAGTACGGGGGCGAGGTCACCACCAGCGCTACAGAGCCATCCGCAACACCGTCCATCTTCCGTGCGTCTCCGCAGACGAAGGCCTCTTCGATCTCAGCGGGCAACGGGACGTTCTGGTCGTCGGACAGCTCGGGTGCCCTGAAGCGGTCGTAGAACGGTGCCGAGTCATGACTCTCGCGAGCGCTCACACCGAAGTTGGAGGTCGAGGTCGTGCGCCGCACCGTCATCGCTCCTCCGATCTAGCTCTGCTCGCAGAATAATCGCAGCGAGCACGGCGATCGAACATACGCGCGAGATCGCGTTGAATCCGCGCCTACGCCGGGCGCTGATCCGTCAACGCCCGACGGGGTAGCCAGCCTGCTCGATGGCGGAGCTGATCGCTGCGGGTTCCACGGCACCGGGGTCGTAGGAGACCGTGACCCGCTTGGCGTCGACGTCGACGTCGCTGGTGGAGATGCCGTCGAGCTCCTCGAGAGCCTCTTCGATCGTGAGCTTGCAGGAACGGCAGTGGACGGTGGGGACCGAGATGTCGAGGGTTTCCATGGTGCTTTCTTCCGGACGGGTCATGGACCAATCGTCTGTTGAGAATGGGACTGGAATCGGCGCAGCCGGAGGCTGTTGGTGACGACGAAGACGCTGGAGAACGCCATCGCAGCTCCGGCGAGCATCGGGTTCAGCAGCCCGGCAGCGGCGAGCGGCAGTGCGGCGACATTGTAGGCGAACGCCCAGAACAGGTTGCCCTTGATCGTGGTCAAGGTGCTGCGTGACAGACGGATGGCGTCACCTGCGACGCGCAGGTCGCCGCGCACGAGGGTGAGGTCGCTGGCCTCGATCGCGGCATCGGTGCCGGTGCCCATTGCCAGGCCGAGATCCGCTTGGGCAAGCGCCGCTGCGTCGTTGACGCCGTCGCCGACCATGGCGACGACGTTGCCTTCTTCCTGGAGTTGCCGGACTACGTCGACCTTGTCCTCGGGCAGCACCTCTGCGATCACATCGGCAGGCTCGATACCGACCTCACCGGCGACGGACTCGGCGGCACGACGGTTGTCGCCGGTGAGCAGCACCGGGCGCAAGCCGAGCTGACGTAGCTCGTTGATGGCGATGGCGCTGGTCGGTTTGGTGGTGTCGG
>JACDHN010000238.1 GCA_013821025.1 Acidimicrobiia bacterium
CCGTCGAGCGACCTCGACTTGGCATTCTCTCTGCCAGACGACGTTCCGGCCGAGCGGCTGGAGCGCGCCATCCGTGACGCCGCAGGCGCCACGCTCGTGGATCTGGCCCTGTTCGACGTGTACCGCGGCGACGCTCTCGGGCCGAACCGCCGCAGTCTGGCGTACCGATTGCGACTGCAGGCGCCCGACCGCAACCTCACCGACGGCGACATCGTCGCCGTCCGCCAGGCCGTTGAGGCACGCACACGCAAGCTGGGCGCCGAGCTGCGGGCATGATCGAGCCGTCGCCTCGGCCGTCACGCCGGCTGGGGCAGATGGTCCCGGATGGCGGCGGCCGCAGATTCCAGCTCGTCGCGCTCCACCGATGCTGCGGCATTTGCGAAGTCGAGATCGTTCACACTGTCGATCGGGACGACATGGATGTGCACGTGGGGGACTTCGAGCCCAGCGATCATGAGCCCGACGCGCACCGGCTGGAACGCCGCCTGCTGGGCAATGCCGACGGCGTGCGCCACGTCGAACAGGTGGTCTCGTAGCGCACGAGGGGCGTCGAGCCAGTGGTCGATCTCCTCGCGGCACACGACGAGCACGTGCCCGCGCCGCAACGGATTGATCGACATGAGGGCGGCGCAGCGGTCGTCCTGCCACACGAATGTGCCTGGGATCTCCCCGCCGAGGATCCGGGTGAAGATCGTCGACATGGCGCGGACGTTAGTTGAGCGATAGATCGTTGGGGGCGCCAGCCAGCCACGACAGGCGGCCGGGCTGACGGGCCAGCACCTGTCGCCAGAGGTCTCCGGGCTCGGAGGTGAACACGTCGCCGTCGGCGGCGTCGAGCACGATCCACCCACCGGCTTCGATCTCGGCGTCGAGCTGGTTGGCGTTCCAACCCGAGTAGCCCTGGAACACACGCAGCGACTGAAGCCTGGTGACGAGTGCCGGGTCGACGGACAGGTCGACGGAGGAGATGGTGCCGGTGAGCAGCACATGATGCTCGTCGTCATCGTGGTCGGCGACGGCGCGTTGCGAGCGATGTCCAAGGGCGATCAGGGCATGCGTCTCGACCGGTCCGCCCTCGAACAGGCACGCTGGCGCTGTGAGACGGTCCTGCCAGCGCTCCAACGGACCAGGCAGCACGACGCCGATCGGTCGGTTGAGCACGACACCGAGCGCCCCGTCGTCGTCGTGCTCGATCACGAACACGACAGCCCTGTCGAAGTTGGGATCGTCGAGCGGTGGGGTCGCCACCAGCAGTCGACCCTTCGTCGCCGCGCCGAGCATGGCTCCAGTCTTGCGGCACCGACGCCAGATCGGAGACCGCTCGTCAATTGCATAGGCATGCAAGTCGTCGTATGATCATGCAATGTCCGTGACAGTGGGGATCATCGGCGCATCGGGTTACACCGGCGCCGAGCTGCTGCGGTTGGCGGCGGCCCATCCCCAGTTCGACGTGCGCTACGTCACTGCCGAAACCCAAGCCGGACGGTCCGTCGGCGAGCTGTACCCGTCGCTGCTCGGCGCCTATCCCGAGTTGCGCACACAGACGTTCGACGTCGGCGCCGCTGCCGGGCTCGATGTCGTGTTCCTGGGACTGCCCCACGAGGCGAGCCTGGCCGTCGTGCCTCGTCTCGTCGGACGGGTGGGGTGCGTCGTCGATCTCTCGGGCGCCTTCCGTCTCCGGGACGCCACGAACTACCCGCTATGGTACGGGTTCGACCACGACCAACCGGAGTTGCTGGCGGAGGCGGTCTACGGCTTGCCAGAGCTGCATCGCCAGGAGTTACCCGGCGCACGGCTGATCGCCACCCCCGGCTGCTACGTCACGGCGGCAACACTGGCGCTGGCGCCACTCGTGCGGGCCGGGTTCGTCGGCGCCGACGGTGTGATCGTCGACGCCGCCAGTGGCGTCACGGGCGCCGGGCGATCGGCCACCGCCACGACACACTTCTGCACGATCGACGAGAACTTGAGCGCCTACGGGCTCGATGGACACCGTCACTCGTGTGAGATGGAGCAGGAGATCGGGACCCAGGTGCTGTTCACGCCGCACCTCGCCCCGATGAACCGGGGCATCCTGGCCACGTGCTACGCACGACCATCCGGCGTCGCAACCTCGACCGATGTGCTGCTCGCCACGCTCGGCGAGGCGTACGCCGGAGAACCGTTCGTGATGGTGTCGGAGCGCTCGCCGTCCACGAAGGCCACGCTCGCATCGAACGCCGTACACCTGACCGCCCGCTTCGACACCCGAACCGGCCACATCGTCGTGATCAGCGCTCTCGACAACCTCTCGAAGGGCGCCAGCGGGGGCGCCGTACAGGCCGCCAACGTGGCGCTCGGTCTCGAGGAGACGGCCGGGCTCAGCACCGTGGGTGTGATGCCATGACGCCTGACGGCAAGGCCGCTACCAGAGCGTCGACGCTCGTCGAGGCATTGCCCTACATCCGGCGCTTCCGGGGCAAGATCGTCGTGGTCAAGTACGGCGGCAACGCCTTGGCCGCCACGACGGAGCACGATGCGCTGGACCTGTTCGCCACAGACATCGTCTTGATGCGCCTCGTTGGCATGCATCCTGTCGTGGTGCACGGCGGTGGACCACAGATCTCGGCACTGATGGACCGGTTGGGCATGGCGCCTCAGTTCCGCGACGGGTTACGCATCACCGACGCGGCGACGGTCGACGTGGCCCGTATGGTGCTCACGGGATTCGTCAACCCGCAGCTCGTATCGGCGATCAACGTTCACGGCAACCATGCCGTGGGGATCAGCGGTCAGGATGCCGGGCTGATCAAGGCCGACGCCTATGACTCAGAGTTGGGCTATGTGGGGCGCGTGGCGAGCATCAATCCCGAGATCATCCACGGCTTGATCGCCGACGAGTTCATCCCTGTGATCGCCACCATCGGTACCGACGACGCCGGCCAGGCCTACAACATCAACGCTGACACCGTCGCCGGCGCCATCGCCGAAGCTGTCGGGGCCGAGAAGCTCGTGTACCTGACCGACATCGAAGGCCTGCGGCGCGCTGTCGACGATCCGGCCAGCCTGTTGCGACGGACGACGGCCGGCGAGTTGGTGCGGATGGTCGACGCTGGTGTCATCACCGGCGGCATGATTCCCAAGGTTCACAGCTGCATCCAGGCTGTGCGCAACGGCGTGCACCGGGCACACATCCTCGACGGTCGCATCGCCCACGTGCTGCTGCTGGAGCTGCTCACCGACGCCGGCATCGGCACCATGATCCACCCCGACGAAAACGCAGCGTCGCTGTGAGCACGCATCGCTTCGTTACAGATGGGCTCGAACAGTGCCCGTTCATGCCTGCGTTCGGCGCCCCGACGGTGATGTTCGAACGGGGGTCGGGCTGGACGCCGCCGCTCACCGTCAGCGACGACGAGATCGAAGAGGCCGTGACCATCCTGTCCGGGGTGTTGGCGCCGTGACACGACACCTGCTCGACATCGCCGACCTGTCGGCCGCCGACGTACGTCACATCCTCGAGCTATCGGTTTGCGGACTCGACCAGCTCGGCACGCCGCTGGCCGCCAACGGGACCGCACTCGGAGCGGCCCTGATCTTCGAGAAGCCGTCGTTGCGGACGCGCCACTCGATGGAGTTGGCCGTGGTGCAACTCGGTGGTCACCCCGTGGCCACCAAAGGCGAAGAGATCGGATTCGACCTGCGTGAACCGGTGGAGGACATCACCAGGATCCTGTGCGGCTACCACGCCGTGCTGGCAGCTCGCGTGTTCGAGCACGGGGTGCTGGACCGCATGGCGGCGGTGTCAACGGTCCCGGTCGTGAACATGCTCTCGGACACCTCGCACCCACTGCAGGCGTTGGCTGACGCGTTGACCATGCGCCAGTCGCTCGGCGAGCTGGCAGGCAAGGTCGTGGCCTGGGTCGGTGACTACAACAACGTCGCCAGGTCGCTCGGTGAGGTCTGCGCACTGCTCGGTGCCCACGTGCGGTACGCCTGCCCGAACGGCTTCGGGCCCGACGAACCCGAGCTGGAGCGGCTCGGCATGCTCGGGACGGCGACCGTGCGCCGCAACCGGCGACCGATCGAAGCCGTGGAGGGCGCCCACGCCGTGCACAGCGACACATGGGTGTCGATGGGCCTCGAGGCCGACGCCGCCGCCCGACGCCGCGCCTTCGAGGGCTTCAGCGTGACCACCGAACTGATGCAGGCAGCTGCCCCAGGGGCCGTGTTCCTGCACTGCCTGCCGGCCCATCGCGGCCTCGAGGTGCACCCCGACGTGATCGACGGACCCAACAGCCTCGTGTTCCGCCAAGGGCACAACCGGATGCACACGGCCAGGGGAGCGCTGGCGTTCGTGCTCGGCGGCGGGGGGCAATCGTGAGCTCGAAAGTGCAGCGCCAGCAGGCGATCACGAGGATCGTGGCACAGGCCGACATCGCCAACCAGAGCCAGCTGATCGAGCTGCTGGCCGGCGAAGGCATCGCCGCCACCCAGGCAACGGTGTCGCGCGATCTCGAAGATCTCGGTGCCGTCAAGGTGAGAGCACCCGGCGGCGCCACTGTGTACGCCGTCCCTGAGCTGGCGCCCGACCGGCTGGCGCCGATCGACCAGCTCAGACGCGTCATGGGGGAGTGGGTGGCCGACATCTCGTGGTCTGGCAACCTCGTCGTCGTTCGTACCCCGCCAGGATGCGCCCACGTGGTTGGGTCCGCGCTCGACCGCAGCGGCTTGGTCGGCCTGCTCGGCACGGTGGCAGGCGACGACACGTTGCTGTGCGTGGCAGCCGAGGACACCACGGGACCGGAGCTGGCCCGATCCCTGGCCGAACTGGCGGGCCGCTGATGGACGATGGCTCGGAGCCCTTGTGGCATGGACGATTCGGGGCATCGCCGTCGGA
>JACDHN010000239.1 GCA_013821025.1 Acidimicrobiia bacterium
GCGCCGCTGCTCATCATCCACAGCGCCGTCGATGACACCGTCCCGGCGGTCCTCAGCGAGATCGCCTTCGACCGGCTGTGCAGGCTCGGCCAGGTGGTGGAGCGGCGCGTTCCGCCCGAAGGCACTCACGCGGGCGCAGCTCCACCTGCCTATGCAGAAGCCCAGTCCTGGATGCAGGCCCGCTTCGGCGGCGCCGGCCCCGACGCCATCAGCAACTGTCCCGATGGCGCCGGCTTCGTCAGCTGACGCTCACGCCGCGCGGCCCGGCTCTGTGTCACGACAAACGACGGTTTCGCTCGTTTGCCGTGACGCAGAAACCGGGGAGGGGTCCGGGCGCAGCGGGGTGACGGGACGGCCGGGGTATGGGCGCGGTGAACCGCCGGAGCCGGCAGTTCTGCGACGCAGCAACGTCATCACGTTCCAGCGTCGCCGCCCTGGAGCCTGCCTTCCAGCCCGGGCAAGAGCTGCAGCGTGTTCGAGCTCCCGCTGGCGCTGGCGAGCCAGTTCGTAGGCAGAGTCGATCGAGATCGCGGTCATGGTTCCTCCAGATTGACGAGAGCGTCGTGTTCTTCGCTCACCATCGAACGTACGCACGGTTGTGGACAGATCAAGTCCACAACATGGGGCAGACTGTGCGACTGTGGACACACCGGCGCGACTACTACGACTGCTCGTGTTGTTCTCCTCTCGCGCCTCGTGGAGCGCAGCGGAGCTCACCGCTCGGCTCGAGATCGACGCCCGCACGATCCGGCGCGACGTGACCCGCTTGCGCGACCTCGGCTACCCGATCGAGAGCACGACAGGCCCTTACGGCGGCTACGCCCTCGGTCCTGGGGGACGGCTACCACCGCTGCTGCTCGACGACGACGAAGCCGTTGCCGTCTCGGTGGCGCTCGGGGAGATCTCGCGTGCCGCCGACCCGACACTTGGCGAAGCCGCGGTATCAGCGCTCACCAAGCTGGTTCAGGTGCTCCCCAGCGCCCTGCGGCAGCGGGTGGCGACGCTCGGGGAGATGACCGTCGGTCTCGGCCGACCTGCACCTGTACTCGACGGCGCGGGTGGGAACGCGGCTACCGACATGGGGACGCTGATGGCCCTCGCCAGCGCCTGCCGCGAGGAGCAACGCATGCGCTTCGACTACCGGACCGGTGACGATGTGGCGAGTCGCCGGCACGCCGAGCCACATCGGTTGGTGTCGCTCAAGCGCCGCTGGTATCTCGTAGCCTTCGACCTCGACCGCGCCGACTGGCGCACGTTTCGCGTCGATCGCATCACCGGTCCGGTGCTCACCGGAGCGCCGTCCGAGCCACGCCAGGCGCCAGACGCAGCGGCGCTGGTCGCCATGGGTGTCGCCGTACGCGTGTACGACGTGCAGGCGAGGATTCGCCTCCACATCGATCCGGCCGGCGCCGTCCGGGAGATCAGCCCCACCATCGGTGTGCTCGAACCTGCCGAGCACGACGCCACTTCCATGGTCGCCGTGATCGGTGGTGACGCCGATTGGATCGCCCGCTACCTGGTGGGCCTCCCGTTCCGTTTCGAGGTCATCGAACCCGACGAGGTTCGCACCGAGGTTCGCCGCCTGGCACACAGGATGCTCCGCCAGCACCCTGCGCCAACCATGGTGAAGTGATCGCCCTCATGGCTGTTGCCAGGTCCTTGCGTTCCAGACGCAGGCCCTGCCGTTGCAGTCGTACTTGGCGCGCACCAGTTGTGCCCGGCCCGTGGACGTCGGGGAGCGAAGCGGCTGGTCGCCGGTAGCCTCGACGGCCATGTCTCGGCCCGATCGCACGCTCGTCCTGTTGAAGCCCGATGCCGTCGAGCGCGGTCTCGTCGGTGAGATCCTGGGACGGTTCGAGGCCAAAGGCCTGCGTCTCGCGGCGATGGACCTTCGCCGGCTCGACGAGGACACGCTTGCGCGTCACTACGAAGAGCATGCGGGCAAAGGTTTCTACGACGACCTCGTCACGTTCATGAGCCGAGGCGCTGTCGTGGCACTCGTACTAGAGGGGGCCGAAGACACGTGGGAGGTCGTGCGGGCGATGATGGGGGCCACGAACCCCCGAACGGCTGCACCGGGCACGATCCGGGGCGATCTCGGCGTCCTGTTCACGGAGAACCTGGTGCACGGCAGCGACTCCGCCGCCTCCGCCGAGCGCGAGACAGCCATCTTCTTCCCGAATCTGTAACCTTTCGGGGAGACCCGGCGCCCACGACGACGTACGGACACCGAATCCCGACGGTCCCCGGGTCAACGAATTCCGAAGGAACATCCGAATGGCCAGAAACAACCGCTTGAGTCTCGGCCGCGATCTGGCGATCGACCTGGGCACTGCCAACACGCTGATCTACGCTCGCGGTCACGGCATCGTGCTCGATGAGCCGTCTGTCGTCGCCGTCAACGTGAACGATGGCCGACCGGTTGCCGTTGGTCTCGAAGCCAAACGCATGATCGGGCGCACACCGGGTCACATCCGCGCCATCCGTCCGCTCGCCGACGGGGTCATCGCCGACTTCGACGTGTGCGAAAAGATGTTGCGCTACTTCATCCAGAAGGTTCACGCCAGCAAGTGGAGCAAGCCGCGGATGATCATCTGCGTGCCGTCGGGCATCACCGGTGTTGAGCAGCGCGCCGTGCAGGAGGCCGCCGAGTACGCAGGCGCCCGCAAGCCGGTGCACATCATCGAGGAGCCCATGGCAGCGGCCATCGGTGCCGATCTGCCCGTGCACGAGCCGTCGGGCAACATGATTGTCGACATCGGCGGCGGCACCACGGAGGTCGCCGTCATCTCGCTCGGGGGTATCGTCACGGCGCAGTCGATGAGGGTCGCCGGCGACGAGCTGGACGACGCCATCATGCAGTACGTGAAGAAGGAGTTCTCCCTGGCCATCGGCGACCGCACGGCCGAGGAGATCAAGATCCAGATGGGCTCGGCGTGGCCGATGGATGAGGAGCTGACGGCCGACATCCGCGGACGGGACCTGATCTCTGGACTGCCCCGGACCATCCAGCTCACCACCGAACACGTCCGCGAGGCCGTCGCTGAGCCCGTCTCGGCCATCATCGACGCCGTGCGCACCACGCTCGACAAGACGCCGCCAGAGCTCGCTGCCGACATCATGCACGACGGCATCACGCTCACCGGTGGTGGCGCGCTGCTCGGCGGGCTCGAGCATCGGCTCGCTCACGAGACCGGCATGCCGATCCGCCTGGCCAACGAGCCGCTCTACAGCGTGGTCATCGGATCGGGAAGGGCGTTGGAGAACATCGACGCCATGCGCGGGCTGATGTCGCTCGGCGGCGACGAGTAAGTCGCCACCGACCTCCACCATGGGCATCTACTCGCCGGTTCGCCGTCGCCTCATCATTGCCCTCCTGCTGAGCTCGGTGCTGTTGCTGACGCTCGACCTGCGCGGTAACCAGATCTTCGACACCATGCGCAACGGTTTCCAGCAGGCGATGGATCCGCTCGAGTCGGCGGCCGAGGTGGTGTCGCGGCCGATCCGCAACGCTTGGCGTGGCATCACGCAGTACGACGACCTCGCCGACGAGAACGAGGATCTCCGCCGCCAGCTCGAGGCCCAGCGCGCCGACCAGATCACTTATCGGGCAGCGGTGATCGAGTTCCAGGCGCTGCTGGAGCTGAACAACCTTCCAAGCCTGAGCGACTACGACGCCGTGACAGCCCGTGTGATCGGCGAGACGCCCAACAACCTCGATCAGATCATCGAGATCGACAAGGGCGAGGACGACGGCATCGACGTGGGTATGGCCGTCGTGTCCGAGGGCGGCCTCGTCGGCAAGGTGACGAGGGTGTTCGATGATCGCAGTTTCATCATGCTCGTGCGCGACCAACGCTTCGCCGTACGTGCGAAGGTGCCCGGAGCGGCGCCGGAGGAGCCCGAGGGTCCCGAACCTCCGCCCACGAGCGCCAACGCCATCCCGCACGACGATCTCACAACGACGACGACGTTGCCACCGTCCACGACGACGACGGTGCCAGGCGCCACGTCCTCCACCGCGCCGGGCGGCGTCCCCGGTTCGTCGACATCCACGACGTCCACGACGTCCACGACGACGACCACCACCATTGCCGCTACGACGACGACGACCATCCCGCCAACGGAGAAGGAGACGGGAACCGTCGTCGGCCAGGGTCGCGGCGAGCCGATCCTGCTGCGCTTCGTGCGCGAGAACATCGATGCCGGGCGCTTCGAGGTGGGCGATGCCGTCATGACCGAGGGCGGCGAAGGCAGCCTGTCGCCACCCGACATCCCGATCGGCACGATCTCGCGGATCCGTCGCCAATCAGGATCGGCCGGCCCGATGATCGAGGTGCAGCTCGGAGCCGATCTCGAACGGCTGAGCTTCGTGCGCATCGTGCTGTACCAGTCGTTGGAAGAGGCCGCCGGGGACGGCGGATGACAGGGGGCCGGGCGTGATCGCAGCGTTCATCCAGAGCCCGGTGTTCCGGTTGCTCCCCGTCGGTGTGATCCTGCTGGCCTTGCAGAACACCCTGTTCGTCGATCTGCAACCGGCAGGCGTGATCGTCCAGGTGTTGCTGGCCCTAGCCGCGGCGGCTGGCGCAGCCGGTGGCGCCGATCGGGGGGCGCTGGCCGGGTTCGTCCTCGGGCTGATCTACGACCTCGGCACCGACTCACCCATCGGGGCCACGGCGCTGACCATGGCGCTCGGGGGCGTCGTCGCCGGCATCGCCTGGACGATCATGGTCGACCCACCGTGGTGGCTGGCGGCCGTCTTCACCACGATCGGCGCCGCTGCCGGCGAGCTGGCGGTGCCCGTGTTGCGGATCTTCATCGGCGAAGCTGAGGCGTTCGAGCCGCGGTTCACGAGGGTCGTCATCGTGGTCGCCATCG
>JACDHN010000240.1 GCA_013821025.1 Acidimicrobiia bacterium
ACGAGGGGCAGTCGAGCGAGGCGCAGCCGAGCGAGACCGGCAACACGGGGCGCTGACCGCCGATGTCCTTCACCGCCAGAGACGTCCAGGCACTGCGCCAGGCCACCGGGGCCGGCATGCTGGACAGCAAGAACGCCCTCACCGAGACCGCCGGCGACATGGATGCGGCCAAGCAGCTGCTGCGCGAGAAGGGTCTCGCGGCCACCGCCAAGCGTGACGAGCGCGAGAGCTCTCAGGGCGTCATCGCCCTGCACCTCGACGGCAGGGTCGGCGCCCTCGTCGAACTCAGGTGTGAGACCGACTTCGTCGCCGGGAGCGAGCAGTTCAAGCAGGAGGCGGACGCCCTCGCGGCGCTCGTCGCCACGAAGGGCACGGACGCCGTCGTCGACCGCTCCAGCGAGCTCGAGGACCTGCGCATCACGCTGAAGGAGAACATCGCCCTCGGCGAGGTCGCCCGCCTCGAGGCAGACGCCGCCAACACGATCGGTAGCTACCTGCACGTACAGGGAGGGCGCGGCGTGAACGGCGTCCTCGTCGAGCTCGCCGACGGAACCCCGGAGTTAGCCCACGACGTGGCTGTGCACATCGCCTTCGCCCGCCCCACCTACTTGCATCGCGACGAGGTGCCTGCCGACGTGGTCGATCTCGAGCGGGCGACGCTCGAGGCCATCACCCGCAACGAGGGCAAGCCAGATCGGGCCATTCCGAAGATCGTCGAGGGCCGTCTCACTGGCTTCTTCAAGAACGTCGCCCTGCTCGACCAGCCCTACGCGAAGGACGACAAGCAATCCGTGATGCAGTTCATCGGCGGCGCCGAGGTCGTGCGCTTCGAGCAGGCCGAGATCGGCTGACGGCGATGGACTCCACCGCCGGCCCATCGACACGCTGGCGACGGATCGTCCTCAAGCCGTCCGGCGAGGCGCTCGCCGGACCGGGCGGACAGGGCATCGACGGCGCCACGTTGGAGGGGCTCGCCCGTGAGATCATCGAGCTGCGCCAGGACCTCGACGTCGACGTGGCCGTCGTCGTCGGCGGCGGCAACTTCTGGCGGGGCCGGACGGGGTCGCTGTCTGGAATGGACGCCACCCAGTCCGACCACATCGGCATGCTCGGCACTGTCATGAACGCCCTGGCCCTGCAGGACGCGCTCGAGCGGCTCGGGCAGGACACACGGGTGCAGTCGGCGATCGAGATGCCTCGGATCGCAGAGGCGTACATTCGCCGACGCGCCGTGCGGCATCTCGAGAAGGGCCGGGTCGTGATCTTCGCCGCCGGCACCGGCAACCCGTTCTTCACCACCGACACGGCCGCTGCGCTTCGAGCAGCGGAGATCGAGGCCGAGGCTCTGGTCAAGGGGACGCATTCGGGCGTAGACGGCGTGTACGACGCCGATCCCCTGACCAACTCAGAGGCCAAGAAGTACACGGAGGTCGGGTACCTGGAGGTGATGACGAAGGATCTACGGGTCATGGACGCCACCGCTATCGCCTTCTGTCGCGACCATCAGATCCCGATCGTCGTCTTCGACATGTCTGTTCCCGGTTCGCTGCGCAAGATCCTCGAGGGCGAAGCGGTCGGCACCATCGTCCACGACGTCTGATGATGAAAGTACGCTGCTCACGTGATCGATGAGACGCTCTTGGAGGGCTCCGACAAGATGGACAAAGCGGTGACGCATGTCCAGTCTCAGTTCCAGTCGATCCGCACGGGTCGGGCGGCGCCGGTGCTCATCGAGCGTCTCACCGTCGAGTACTACGGCGCTCAGGTGCCGCTGCAGCAGCTGGCCACGATCAACGTGCCCGAGGCTCGCCAGCTCCTGGTGAGGCCGCACGACCGCAATTCGGTCGGGGCCGTCGAGAAGGCGATCCGCGAGAGCGATCTCGGGGTCAACCCGTCCAACGACGGGACGGTCATCCGCCTGTCGTTCCCGCCTCTCACGGAGGAACGACGACGCGAGTACGTCAAGATCGTCAAGGGGATGGCTGAGGACGGTCGCGTCGTCGTGCGCAACCTGCGTCGAGACGCCCGCAAGGCGCTCGAGGGATCAGAACGCAGCGGTGAGATCTCTGCCGACGAGCTGGATCGGGCCGAGAAGGAGCTCGACCGGATCACCCATGACCACATCGAGTCCATCGACAAAGCGCTCAGCCGGAAAGAGGCCGAGTTGCTGGAGGTGTGATGCGGGACTTGATCCAAGGAGGGACCGATGAGTGACGAGAACGGACGCGGCGAGGACCGCCACGAGCGGGAGACCGACGAGTTCGGTGGGCCACTCTTCCCGGACCGAACGAGGAGACGTCGTCCCGACGACGCTGACGACAGCAGTGGCGCGCTGCGGTTCGGGCCCAACGATTCGGGGTCGTTGCCCCATTGGACCGATCCGGCAACTGGGGAGGTGCCGCGGGTGCTGCCGGAACGAGACTCGTCCGACGACGTCGACGTGTGGTCGACGTTCACGAGCGAGACACCCGTGTGGAAGGACGATCCCGACGCCGATCCGACAGGCCCAAATGCCACGCCCGATCCGAGCAACTCGTTCGGGTTCGGTGACGTCTCCGGGGGCACGGCCCGCCCGGCCGACCCGAGCGGTGCCACCGGCGTCCGGGACAACTCGGGCTCCCTACCTTCGTACCCGTCTGCCGCCGGGCGCGATCCGAGTGGCGAGATCCCCACGGACGGCCGCGACCCGTCCGGTCAGGTGCCGGCAGCGGCCCGACGCGAGCCGAGCCGGATCCAGATCGGCACCGGCCCATCAGGCATGCAGCGCCGTGAGCCGCCGCAGTCAGGCCGTGTGATGGGGCGCCGCAACGCACCCCGTGGTGCCTCCCGTTCCGCCAGCTCGCGCACCGGGGCGGCGTCAACAGGGCGCGATTTGCCCACCGCCGTGATCGTGGGCGTTGTGCTCGCCGGCCTCTTCGTGGGCGCCATCCTGTGGCGCCCGGCCGCTGTGCTGGCACTCGTCACGGCCATTCTCGCCATCGCCGCCTTCGAGTACTTGGTGAGGATCACCGAGAAGGGTTACCAACCGGTCGTCGCAGTTGGCATCGCCGCCTGCGTGGCCGCGCCGCTAACGGCCTATTGGTTGGGCGACGAGACGTTGCCGCTCGTCGTGGCGTTCGCGTTCATGGCCGGCGCCATCAGCTTCGTCGGTGCCACGAGCATCGAGTCCGGCCCGCTGCCCAACATGGCTGTCACCACGATGGCAGTGGTGTGGATCGGGCTACTCGGTGCGTACGCAGCGCTGATCCTCAAGTTCTCGACGGGCCCTGGCGGCAACGACATCGGCACGGACACGATGTTCCTGCTGACGCTCGGCGTCGTCGCCAACGATGTCGGGGCCATGTTCGTCGGGTCGGCCACCGGCCGCACCGTGCTGCGCAGCTGGATCAGCCCCAACAAGTCGCTCGAAGGGCTGATCGGCGGCACGGTCATGACCGTCGTCGCCCTGCTCGTGGTCGGGATTGCCGATCTCAGCGACACGTGGAACAACATGAGCGAGCTGCTGATCCTCGCTGCGGTGATCTCCGTCATGGCGCCACTCGGTGATCTCACCGAGAGCATGTTCAAGCGCAACCTCGACGTGAAGGACTTCGGCGCTGTCGTGAAGGGCCACGGCGGCATCCTCGATCGTTTCGATGGCTTCTTGTTCGTGCTCCCGGCGGTGTACTACCTGTCGCTGGTGCTTGAGCCGTGGACGTCGTGACGGGTCTGCCGGCACGGTCCGCCTGAGCACCGGCGCGCCACGCTGATGCCGGCCGTGCGCGTCGCCATCGCCGGGTCGTCGGGTTCTGTCGGCACGCAGGCACTCGACGTCGTCGCCGCCGACCCGGAGCGGTACCGGGTGACGGCGCTCGGCGTCGCCACGGCCGCAGACGTCGTGATCCAGCAGGCCCTGCGGTTCCGACCCGACGTCGTGATCGTGGCCGACGCAGCGGCTCGCACCGAGGTGGCCTCGGCGCTGCCTGGCATCGACGTGACCGACGACATCACGGTGGTGGCCGACGTCGGCGACGTCGTCATCAACGGTGTTGTCGGGTTCGCCGGCCTGCCCGTGACGGTGGCCACCCTGCAGGCCGGCAAGCGCCTGGGGTTGGCGAACAAGGAGAGCCTGATCGCCGCCGGTCCTGTCGTGGCCCCGCTGCGTCAGACGCCGGGCGCCGAATTGGTTCCGGTAGACAGCGAGCACAGCGCCATCCACCAATGCCTGCGGTCTTCGGCAGACCGTTCGGAAGTGGCGCGGCTCGTCGTGACCGCGAGCGGCGGACCGTTCCGTGGCCGGTCCGCCGGCGAGCTCGGCGACGTCACCATCGAGGAGGCGCTCGCCCACCCGACGTGGTCGATGGGGCCGAAGATCACCGTCGACTCCAGCACGCTGATGAACAAAGGTCTCGAGGTGATCGAGGCTCACGAGCTGTTCGGCGTCGATTTCGATCACATCGACGTCGTCGTCCACCCCCAGTCGGTGGTGCACTCGATGGTGGAGTTCACCGACGGATCCACGATCGCCCAGCTCAGCTTGCCCGACATGCGACTGCCGGTGGAGTACGCCCTGGCCTACCCGCTGCGGGGCACGGTGCCGTTCGGCCGCATCGACTGGCCGTCGCTGGGCTCGCTCGACTTCGCCGCGCCCGACAGGGCGACGTTCCGGTGCCTCGACCTCTGCTACGCCGCAGGTCGGGTCGGCGGCACGGCCCCGGCCTGGTTGAGTGCCGCCAACGAGGTCGCCGTCGAGGCGTTCCTCGCCGGGCACATCTCGTGGAATCAGATCGCTGACGTGTGCAATGAGGTGATCGCGCGGCATGATTCGGGAGCGAGTTCCACGATCGACGACATCGTCGAGGCCGACAGCATCGC
>JACDHN010000241.1 GCA_013821025.1 Acidimicrobiia bacterium
ATACGTCATGGCCGCGCGTAGTCCTGGCCATCGTGTGGGACGCGCAGAAACCCGCGCGGAAACCTGCGCACTTCGAGCGCATCCCTCGAGTATCCCCAGCTCACACGATCGCGCACGCGCAACGGCCGCCGCTCCACTCGTACGCCACGGCCGACGGACCGTCTCGCTCGGCAGAGGCGGACTGCGCGGGTTTCCGCGCGGGCACTTCGTCACGGTGACGGGTTCCATCGAGCGGAGGAGTCCGACCCCAATCGGTTAGGCCCACCCGAGCTCGCGCATGGCGATGCCGGCGTGCCAGATCTTGGTCATGTGCCCGATCTTGTCTCCGTCGAAGTTCATCACGTAGACGTAGTCGCTGTTCACGTGCTTGCCTGTCGGGGGCACAGGCCCACCCTCGCCCGTGTGGCTCCCAGAGAAGACGGCGTAGGCACCGACGCTGTCACGTTCGTCGTCGGTCGCGAAGGCCTTGAGGTCGTACGACCCGTCGGGCATCAGCGCCAGCAGGCCCTTCATCCACTCGGTGTAGCCCTGCAGGTCCTTGACGTCAGCCAGGGGCTCGGCCTGTGCGGCGAACGTTGCGTCCTCCGTGCAGTACTGGCTGCAGACGTTCCAGCCCTTCCCGCTTTCGCACGCCTCGAAGAACCGTGTCGCTGTGTCCACCATCGATGCCATCCGTGACCACCCTCGTTGTCAGCCGACATTCGACGAAGACGCTACTTCCCTCCCAGCGGGAGGAATTCGGCCGGACGCAGGCGAACTCGATTCCCACCTACCAGCCGAAGTCGGGACCGCACGGCAAGGCAGCGGCGGACGGCGCCCCACCGAGTGGTGTCCGATGCGGTAACTGTCGCCTCCCGGCGAACTCGGACGCGGTCGCGTGGTGTTCTCGGCCGCCGATATCGGATTGTGAGTACCTCGTTGCGCACGGCGTTGGCGATGTCCAACGAGTGGATCCGGACGAGTCACTCAGAGCATTCCGTGGGCCTGGAACATGCGGTCGAGGATCTCGCGAACCACCGGCTGTTTGCGCAGGTTGTAGACCATCACTGCCTCACCGGCTGCGGTCGAGGCGTCGGCTGATGCTCGCTTTGCATCGGCGTATCGGGTGCGGTCGTCTCGATGGTCGCGCAGCCAGTCGCGGAACATGCGGTGCCGAATCACCTCGGGGCTTGCAGGGCTCCACACATGCAAATTGGCGGGCGGTGACGTGGCAGTCAGGCAGCGGTGCTCGTGCCACCGGGGTTCCCGGATCGTCAGCACGAAGCCTGCCCGTTCGAGGGCCGGCACGTAAGCCGGCTCGTCGCTGGAGTCGGTGACGGTCAGGTCGATGTCGATGACCGGCTTGGCCGGAAGGCCGGGGACGCTCGTCGATCCGATGTGCTCGAGTTCGAGAATGCGATCGCCGAGCGCACGACGGATGCGGTCGGCGAGCTCATCGAACTGCGCCGGCCACGACGGGTCGGACGCGACCACTTCGATCGGTGTCGGCGCCGGGCGCCCAACCACGAACACGTCCTC
This sequence comes from Acidimicrobiia bacterium, assembly GCA_013821025.1. Taxonomy (GTDB): domain Bacteria; phylum Actinomycetota; class Acidimicrobiia; order Acidimicrobiales; family Ilumatobacteraceae; genus JACDHN01. Next base: position 1,519 of record JACDHN010000241.1, read on the forward strand.
GTCGGGATCGGCATCGTCGTGCCGCGTGATCGCATCGAACGCCGCCACCGGCGCGAGCCTACGATTGATCGTCGGTCGGGGCGCAACGATTCCGATCGTCCGGCCGAGAGGTGTAACCGGCGATCTCGGACGCGCGCCGGGACGAGGTAGGGCCGGTGATATCGGACGGTCCGGGTCGCCTCGCGATCACCCGAGTACTAGGGGCTCAGGGTCACCGGAGCGCCGAGGTTCCGTTGGCGGGGAGCGGACGGGCCGACGGTCGCCGGTCAGTCGACGCGGCAGCCGCAAGCTCCTCGAGCGTGGCAGCCGTTGCGGTAGGATCGAACAGATGGGGGTCGTGGGGCGCACGCAGCTCGCGGTAGGGCCAGCCCTCAGTGCGCGCTCGAGCCGCCATCGGCTCGATGGGATCGCCGCCGACATCCAGTTCGTGCCCGGTGCATCGGATGAATGCCCGCGGTACACGGGCGACTGAACCGGTGAGATGGATCGGTTCCGTGAACGTCGCCACTGGCTGATTCCGTAGCCGAGCGACGTAGCGGGTCCGGGTGGCCTCCGCTATGAGCCCCTGCGGTGGCAACAACGCATCTGGGATCGCCACCCATCCTTGGCCCTGCTCGTCGGCCGCGGCTCGCACGATCTCCCCGAATCCGTCGGGTAGCAGATCCAAGCCAGACTGGCCGTCCACGGGTACCAACGCGTCGAGGTAGACCAACAGTGCGATGCGTTCGGCAACCCGGTCCGCCGCACCGGTGACCGCCATCCCGCCGTAGCTGGCACCGCACAGCACGACGTCGTGGAGATCTTCGAACTCGAGCACGGCGACGACGTCCTCGATGTGTGTACCGAGCCCCAGGCCAGGGCCCAGATGGCTGCGCTCACCCATCCCCGACAGCGTCGGGGTGAACACGACGTGGCCACTCTCACGGAGTGTCTGGGCGACCGGCGTCCATTCCCAACCACCGCCGAACCCACCATGAACGATCACGAACATCGACACTCGTTGAAGTCTCGCGCTACCACACCGCGTCACGCTGCCGGCGTTCCCGGGCAATTGACGACGCGATTACCGGACGCGCATAACGGACGCGCCGCCACCGTCGGTTCGGTGCGCGTTGTTCGCCGCGAGGCCGACGGCGAGGGTGCTGACGCCATGGCTCCTGAGCCACCGTCCGGCTCAGTCAAGCCAGCGCCGGATCCGTCGATCGGGCGCGCTCGGGCGTCACGTTCGCTGCGGCCGAACCAGACACCGGCGTGACGTATGCCGTTCATCTCAACGGAGTCACCCCATACGACGACGAATCCCATCCCGACCGCTCTCCTCACAAACGCCGACAGCTTCTTGGCTCTCAGATTCTTGAGATCACGTCTGGTGGCTGAGATGTCAGAGAATTTCTTGCTCCGCTGTCATCCAAACCGGGTCGTTGCGGGCTCTACTGGATAGTGATCGACCAACAGGCACACGCAGACCGAGTGGGGTGTTGCTTCGCCTCGGAGCGCGAAGCGCTACTTCGATTCGCCGTCTCCATGGTCGGGCCCGACCATGCGCAAGACATCGTCGCCACAGCTCTCACCTCAGTTCTCGAACGGCGATCGCCACCTCCGATCATCGACATGAGGTCCTTCTTGTTCCGAACGGTCCACAACGCAGCGAACCACCACTGGAGAACCCAGAACCGCCGGCTTCGTCGGCAACGAGAGGTCCTCTGGACTGAGCGGTACGAAGATCACCCCGACTGCGATCCGACAATCCGTCGCGCTCTCAACGCCATGAGCCTAAGGCAACGGGCCGTGATCTACCTCGCCTACTGGGAAGACCAGACGAACGCCGGCATTGCAACCACCTTGGGCATTTCGCTCGGCTCAGTGAAGCGTCATCGAATGCGCGCCCTGCAACGATTGAAGGAGCACTACACATGAGTCAGATCGAGTCATTTGAAGATCGCTTGAAGAACACGCTGGGGGTTCTCACCGAGCCACCACAAATGACCGATAGGCAGACACGCCCGGACATCGGCGCACGCCAGCGGTCGCGTACCTTTCTCGCTGGAGCGGTCGCATCAGTCTTGCTCCTTGCCTTTTGCGCAGCTGTGTTGCTGAATCGAGGAGGGTCGTCCAACACCGTTGTCTCGACTTGCGGCGACCAGGTCTCAATCGACGGACGGCAATACGTGCGGGATGACCGCAACGTCGGCCTACCGATATCACTCATCAGCACAGAGCTTGAAGAGGTTCATGCGGTTCTGCCTTGCACAGACGAGGAGGTGCCCGAGGCGGGAGTTCTTGCTACGCAGCTCCCGATCGGAACCGTGCTCTGGAGCATCGAAACGGAACCCACACGGTCAACCGTCGCAGCCAGCGTCAACGGACAACTCGTGCTCTACCGGAGCATCGACAGCGACATCGATCCGCTCGAGTTCAGTTCCGATGTTCTTTCAATCGAGATCAATGGAGCCGCAGATGGGCTCACCACGATCGCAACCATCTCCGATCGACAGCAGGTCACACGACTCATCGACAGCGCCAGGAGCAGCCCCACAGGCAGCGCAGACAAGACGGCCATTAGCACCGACTACATCATCGCACTAGTGAGGGCCGACGGCCTCGTTACGGCCATCCCGTACAACGCGCAAGAGAACGTTCTCGGCACTCGAAAGTTGGACGCCCTATGGCACGATGCTGTCAAGCTCTCCATCGAGCAATCCCCCCCTGCCGCAATCGACGACCGGGTGAAGCTCGTCGGAGCGAGAGGGACGGCAACCTTCCACCCGCCAGGCGCATGCATCGTCGATCGGGTCGACCTGAGCATCACTCGAGGCGAGACGCTCCAGACCGTCCTGGCCGACGGCGTCACCGTCGGGTTCTTCTTCAGCGACGCGATCGAGCCGGTCGAGCCCGACGGAAGCGGGAAGATCCAGATCAACGCGGACCACGACGTGGTAGTTCTTGAGGTCGCGCTTGCCGACACGGGCGCCACCCTCTGCACGGTCTTGAGTGTGCAGCAGTGACCCAGACGCCGGAAGCCGCCCACGATTATCGGCGCCCCGACCGGCACTTTCACAGCGGACTCAAGCGTCCGATCACCGATCGCTATGGGACGGTCGGCGGTGCGCAGAATGCCGGAAATGGGTGCTGCGCGCCGATCGTGGGCTGTCGTGATGCGTGCCCTCGACCAGGCGCAACCAAATCACCCCGCCGGCGGTCTTGGCGTCTCTCTGCCCTCCTCGCCCCTCGATAGCGTGGTCGTGGACCAACCACGGCGAGTTCACGCGCCGCTACGAGAACGCTGCATCAGATCCTGCCAACGC
>JACDHN010000242.1 GCA_013821025.1 Acidimicrobiia bacterium
CGATCGTCGTGCCGGGCACCGACTCGGGCCATCCGGCGGCCAGCACGGCGTTGCGGGCGATGTTGATGCCCTGCTCGCCGACCTGCATCACGCAGCCCATGATCACGTCGTCGATCTCGGCCGGATCGACGCCGCTGCGCTCCGTCACCGCCTTCAGCGTCTCGGCGGCGAGGTCGACCGGATGCCATTCCTTCAATCGGCCGTTGCGTTTGCCGAGTGGTGTCCGGACGGCTTCCACGATCACTGCGGTGCTCATGTCACGAAGCGTTCCACCTAGCCGCTGCCGAACCGCAATCGTGCGAGAATGTCACCCATGTCCATCCCAATCTCCGAGATCCACGCCGCTGTCGAGGGACTCACCGCACCTCGCCGCTTCTGCGATCTGATCGCCGCCCATGGCGACGCGAAGGCACTGAACACGATGGACGAGGATGGCGGCGGCTGGCAGAGCTGGACGTGGCGAGAAGTCGCCGACCTGGCTGCCACCGCGGCAGGCGGGCTGCGACGGGCGGGCGTGTCGTCCGGCGACCGGGTGCTGCTGATGATGGCCAACCGACCCGACTTCCACTGGTACGACCTGGCCGCCCAGTTCCTGCGGGCGACGCCGGTGAGCATCTACAACTCCTCGTCACCCGAGGAGATCTCCTACCTCGCCGGTCACGCCGAAGCCGACATCGCCATCGTGGAGAACAAGGGCTTCCTCGACCGGATCCTCAAGGTCCGCCACGAGCTACCCACGCTGACCCAGATCTACGTGATCGAGCCGCCCGACGGAGAGCTGCCCCATGGCGTCCGCCCGGCATTCGAGTTGCACGATGCCGACCCCATCGACCTCGACGAAGCCGCCGCCCAAACATCTCCTGACGACATCGCCACGCTGATCTACACGAGCGGCACCACCGGTCCACCGAAGGGCGTGATGATCAGCCAGTACAACGTCGTGTACACCGTGGAACAGCTCCGGCGCTGCATCGGATTCGACGAGCACGCCGACAAACGCGTCGTCTCCTACCTGCCGATGGCCCACATCGCCGAGCGGATGACGAGCCACTACCAGGCAATGATCCTTGGCTACAGCGTCTACTGCTGCCCCACCGCCGCTCGCCTCACCGCCTACCTCGTCGAGGTGCACCCAGAGGTGATCTTCGGCGTGCCGCGGGTGTTCGAGAAGATCTACAGCGGCGTCAACGCCGCCCTGGCCGGCGACGCCGCCAAGAAACAACAGTTCGACGATGGCGTCGCCGCTGCAATCGAGATCAAGCGGGCCGAGCGCGACGGCACGATCACCGACGAGCAGCGCCAGACGCTTGAGTTCCTCGATGCCGTGGCGTTCGCCAACGTGCGCCAGCTCGTCGGCCTTGACGCTGTGGAGATCGCAGTGACGGGTGCGGCGCCAATCTCGCCGCCCGTGCTGGAGTGGTTCAACGCCATAGGCGTGCCGCTGTCGGAGATCTATGGCATGAGCGAGTCGAGCGGACCGATGTGCTGGTCGCCACACGCCAACAAGCCTGGCAGCGTCGGGCAGGCCATTCCTGGGTGTGAGGTGGAGCTGGCCGATGACGGCGAGATGATCTGCAAGGGCGGCAACGTCTTCCAGGGGTACCTCAAGCAGCGCGACAAGACGGCCGAGACCATCGTCGACGGGTGGCTGCACTCAGGCGACATTGGCGAGGTCGACGGCGACGGGTACTTTCGCATCGTCGACCGGAAGAAGGAGCTGATCATCACGTCGGGGGGCAAGAACATCAGCCCGGCAAACCTCGAGGCGGCGCTGAAGATGATCCCGCTCGTCGGGCAGGCCGCTGCGATCGGCGACAACCGCAAGTTCGTGACTGCGATCCTGGCGCTCGATCCCGAGTCGGCAGCTGTTTGGGCCGTGGCCCACGGCCGTGACGGTGCCTTGCCCGAAGAGTTGGCGAAGGATCAGGACGTGCTCGACGAAGTGCAGAGCGGTGTCGACGCAGCCAACCAACAGTTCGCCCAGGTGGAGCAGATCAAGAAGTTCACGCTCGTTGGCGAGGAGTGGCTGCCCGACAGCGACGTGCTGACGCCGACCTCGAAGCTCAAGCGTCGCGGCATCAACTCCCGTTACGCCGCCGAGATCGACGCCATGTACGAGTGACCATCATGGTTCGATCTGGCGCAGGACGCGGGTGAGGTCGGCGACATCGGCGTCGGTGAGTCGGGCAGCGAAGCGCTTCTGTACCGAGCGCCGGTAGCTGGCGTTCATCTCCCGCCACAGGTTGCGGCCTCGCGGCGTGAGGTCGACGAGCACGACCCGGTGATCCGACGGCGTCGGCGCCGGCCGGCGCCTGATCCATCCCTCCTCGGCCAGCCGGTCGAGCCGACGGCTCAGGCTCGAGCGGTCGGTGCGCAGCTCGTCAGCCAGTTCGCTTGGCCGGACCCCACTGCCGTGCGCCGCCAACACCGCCAGTACATCGAACCAGCCGAGCGGGATGTCCCATTCGCCCCGCACGTCCGTGTCGACGAGCCGCTCGATCTCGGCCGCCGTGCGCTGCAGCCGGCGCCAGGCGGCGACGCGGGCGGCGTCGAGCCTGGGCACTCAGGCGGTCGCCTTCAGCGCCGCCGCGAACGACTGTAATCCCTCGTCGATCTCATCGGCAGACACCACGAGTGGCGGCATCCAGCGCACGCACCGACCAGCCGTGCCGGCGGTCATCAGGATCATGCGACCCTCCGCCAGGCAGTGGGCGGCGACGGACTTCGCCCGCTCACCGTCATCGAACTCGGTGCCGATCATCAACCCCAACCCCCGCACCTGGCGGATCCCCGACGACTCGTCGCCGGCCAGTTGCTCGAGACCCTCGACGAGCTGGCGTCCGCGCTCGCGCACGTTGTCCATGAACCCAGGTGCCGTCATCACCTCGATCGTGGCCAGCGCCGCCGCACATCCGATCGGGTTGCCGCCGTACGTGCCACCGTGGCTGCCTGTCGGCCAGCGATCGTCGAGCTCACGCCGCGTGCCGAGTGCCGAGAACGGGAAGCCGGAGGCGATCCCCTTGGCCATGCAGATCACGTCGGGCTCGATGCCGTAGTGCTCGACTGCGAACAGTTCACCGGTGCGCCCGAATCCGCTCTGCACCTCGTCGGCCACGAACAGGATGCCGTGCCGGCGGCAGCGCTTCACGAGTCCTTCCACGAACGCTCGCGGGGCCGGCACGTAGCCGCCCTCACCGAGCACCGGTTCGAGGATCATCGCTGCCGTCTCGTCGGGGGCGGTCATCGCCGACAGCAGTTGATCGACGCCGCGCAGCGCCGATTCGACCTCTGCTGCCTCGTCATCGGCCAGCGGATCCGGGAACCGTGCCACGAACACGCCCGACGGCAGCGGGGCGTACCCGGCCCTGTAGGAGGTCTTCGACGTCGTCATCGCCATCGTCATGTGCGTCCGACCGTGGAACGATCCCGAGAACACGATGATGTTCGGCCGACCGGTCGCCTGCTTTGCCAGCTTCACGGCGGCCTCGGTGATCTCAGCGCCGGAGTTGGCGAAGAAGAACGTGTCGATGGCGCCAGGGGCCAGGTCCGCCAGGCGGGTGGCCAACGGTTCGAGCAGGTCGTGGGTGTACACGTTGACTTGGGCATGGATCGACCGCGCCGCCTGGTCGGCGATCGCCTTTACCACCTTCGGGTGCGAGTGGCCGGTGGAGTTCACGGCGATGCCGGCGGCGAAGTCGAGGTAGTCCTCGCCGTCGACCGTCGTCACGCGGCACCCCTGACCGCTGGCGATGCGCAAGTCGGTGACCTTGAACCACACCTGGGAGAGGTGACTCCCGACCGTCGGCTGCGGCGTCTGTTCTGCCATGAACCGATGCTACGACGTCACCTCAGCTACCCGGTCACAGATGTCTCGACTCGTAGCCATCTGGGCGTGGTTCCCTCCAGCAGTTGAGAGAGATCCCGCCCGGAAGGTGATTTGAAAGAGATCACGCCCAGATGGAGGCGGGGTGAGTCAGGTGGCGGTGGTAGCGGCGGTGATCGTGAATGCCACGGCGGCGACGTCGCGGTAGTTCTCCGCGAGGTGGAACGTCATCTGGTCGCGGACCTTCTCGGGCACGTCGTCGATGTCGGGGCCGTTGCGCTTGGGCAGCACCACCTCGGTGAGACCGGCCCGGTGGGCGGCGAGCACCTTCTGCTTCACCCCACCGATGGGGAGCACCGCGCCCTGCAGCGTGATCTCGCCGGTCATCCCGACGGTGTCGTTCACCGGTTGATCGGTGAGCAGGCTGACCAGCGCGGTTGCGATGGTGATCCCGGCGGACGGGCCATCCTTCGGGATGGCGCCGGCCGGCACATGCACGTGGAACCTGCGCTGCAGGTCCGCGGGGTCGATACCGAGCTCCGCGGCATGCGATCGCACGTAATTGAGCGCTATCTGTGCTGACTCCTTCATCACATCGCCGAGTTGACCGGTGAGCGTCAGGCTCGGCTCGGCCTCGGCGCCCGTCGGGAACGCCGTCGACTCGATGAACAGCACGTCTCCACCGGCGCCGGTGACGGCGAGGCCGGTGGCGACGCCCGGCAGCTCGGTGCGCTCGGGCACCTCGTCGCGCACCTTGGCCCGCCCGAGGATCTCGCCGACGGCGCCGACATCGATGGCGACGGGGGTGTCCCCGCCCCTGGCCACCTTGGCGGCCAGCTTCTTCACCAGCCTTCCGAACTCGCGCTCGAGCGTGCGCACACCGGCCTCACGTGTGTAGCCGCGGATGATGGACGTGATGGCCTCGTCGGTCACCGACACCTCGTCGTCGCGCAGCCCCGACCGACGGAGCTGACGCGGCCACAGG
>JACDHN010000041.1 GCA_013821025.1 Acidimicrobiia bacterium
GGCGATCAACTGGTCGTCGAGGTCGTCGCGCCTGATGGCCAGAGCTTGGGCGAAGCAGCGGATGCCGTTGCCGCTCATCTCGGCGCGGCTGCCGTCGGCGTTGAACAGCTGCATGCGTGCGGCGCGGTCCCGTTCGGTCTCGGCCACGAGCAGGCCGTCGGCGCCGATGCCGGTGCGCCGATCGCAGAGTTGACGGGCGAGTGCCGACAGGTCGGCGACGCCCGGATGGAACACGACGAGGAAGTCATTGCCGAGACCATGGTGCTTGGTGAGCGTGAGCGTCGTCACGTCTTGGCGCCTCCGGACCGAGTCCTGGCACCCGCTGCACGTACTGCGGCGATGACGGTGGAGGCGGCTTCGGTGACGGCATCGGTGGTGATGTCGATCCAGGCTATTCGGGGATCGCGGCGGTACCAGCGCTCCTGGCGGCTGGCGAACTGCCTCGTGCGCACGACGATCCGCTCCACGGCCGTGGCGAGGCTCTCCCCGCCTTCGATGTGATCGATCAGCTCCTTGTACCCGAGTGCCTGGCGGGCCGTCGGCGACAAACCGGAAGGCTCGACCAACAGGCTGGTCACCTCGTCGACGAGGCCGGCAGCAAGCATGTGGTGCACCCGAGCCTCGATTCGCGCCGCCAGCACCGGGCGCGGCCAGCGCAGACCGATCATGGCCAGACCGTGATCGGGGTACCGGTCGAGACCGGGCCCGAACGACGAGAACGGACGTCCGGCGCCTTCGCACACCTCTAGAGCGCGCACGATGCGGCGCCGGTTGGACGGCTCCATGCGGGCCGCCGCCACCGGGTCGAGCCGCTGCAGCCGTCGGTGCAGGGCGCCGATGTCTGCGTCAGCCTCGATCTCCAGCCCTGCGCGCACGTCGGCCCACTCACCCGGCAGCGCCAGGTCGTCGAGCAGCGCCGCCAGGTAGAGGCCTGTGCCGGCGACGGCGAGCGCCACGCCGGGCACGTTGGCCACAGCCGGGGTCACCTCTCGCTGGTAGTCGGCAACGGTGAAGCGTTCGGACGGCTCGCACAGATCGAGTCCGTGATGGACCACGGCGGCGCGTTCGGCCGGCGAGGGTTTGGCGGTGCCGATGTCCATGCGCCGGTACACCTGCATGGCGTCGATGGAGACGATCTCGGTGTCGGGCACGGAGACAGCGGCGGCCATGGCGACATCGGACTTACCCGAGGCCGTCGGCCCGACCAGCACCACTATCGGCGCACCGAGCCCGCCGGCAGTCACGGCCTCGCTCTGCGTCCGCTCATAACCGGTGCGCCACGTCGAGCACGGCGCCGGCCACGGCATCGGATCGCACCAGCGGCCACAGGTGGTGCCCGTCCAGCTCGATCACGGGCCAGCCTCGCGACCGGGCCACAGAGACCGACAGCGGATAGCTCTCGCTGAGGGCGACGTAGCCGCACGGTCCTGCGAACTCGGGTGCCGGAACGGGTGCGGTGAACACGGACCGCGGCAAGGCCGGGCACTCGGCAACGAACTGTTGGCGGAGTGCCGCGTCGGGGATCAGCGCGGCGAGCAGCCCATCGCCCCACCACTGCGACCACGGCGCCACCACGCCATCGGTGTCGGTGAGGCGGTCGAGCAGGGCGTCGAAGTCCGGTTCGCCGCCGGTCGGCGTGGCGCCGTCCTCGGGAAGTCGGGAGTCGAGGAACACGAGGGCGTCGGCGTGGACGCGTCGAGCGGCTGCTGGCAAGCGGGGACCGGCAGCGCTGAACCCGACGAGCACGACGGGTTGCACGGCTGGGCCCGCTGCGATGGCCAGGGCGTCGAGCCAATCGTCGAGCGCATGTGGAGCGGCTGCGGTGATCACCGGGACGTCGTGAACGCGTATCGCGTCGGCGAGCGTGTCCATGGTGAGCGGTCCGACCAACGGGCTCGATGCCAGCACGATCGTCCCCGGGCTCATGACGCGGTCAGGACAGCCTCTCGCACGGGGATGCGAACCTTGTGCGTCGGCGCCGCGGTGAGCTCGACGAAGCGGGCTCTGAGGAAGTGAGGCGCCGCACCCGTGATCTCCACCAGAGCGTACGAACCGGCACGAACGATGTGTGGTCGCCCGGCGGCCCCAGCGCCGCCGGCGGCATCAAAGTGCACGAGCTTGTTCTGGCGAGTGCGCGCCGAGAGCACGGCGGGATCGCGCTTGCTCGGGCCCTCCACGAGCACCTCTTCGGTGCGCCCGATGCGGGCCTCGTGGTGAGCGAGGGCACTGCGCTCGATGACGATCCGCAGCCGATCGAAGCGCTCTCTGGTGACGGCCGGGTCGACGAACTCGGCGGCCATCGTGGCCGCCTCCGTGCCGTCCCGTGGCGAGAAGATGAACGTGTAGGCATCGTCGAACTCGGCGGCGGCCGCCACGTCGAGGGTGCGCTCGAAGTCGTCGTCGGTCTCGCCGGGAAAACCGACGATGATGTCGGTCGTGACCGCCAGGTCGGCGACGGCTCGGCGGGCCTCCGCCAGGCGGGCGAGGTAGCGCTCGGCGCTGTAGCCCCGGTGCATGGCAGCCAGGATGCGGTTGCTGCCCGACTGCATCGGGTAGTGCAGGTGCTCGCACACCGTGGCGCTGGCGGCCATGGCGGCGAACGTGTCGGGGCGCATGTCCTTTGGGTGTGGTGACGTGTAACGCACGCGCCTGATGCCGGACACGACGCCGACTGCGGTCAGCAGGTCTGCGAACAACGGCCGCAGCCGGGCATCGGTGGCGCCTGCATGGCGGGCCGCCCGCTGCAGGTCGCGCCCGTAGCTGTTGACGTTCTGACCGAGCAGCGTCACCTCGGTGACACCGTCGGCCGCGAGGCGCTCCACCTCGGCGACGATGTCGGCGAAGGGCCTGCTGATCTCCGGACCTCTTACGGCAGGGACGATGCAGAAGGCGCACCTGTTGTCGCAGCCGATCTGGATCGTGACCCAGGCGTTGTACGAGGTCTCCCGAACGGCGGGGAGCGCGGAGGGGAACAGCACGTGATCCTCGGCGACCGCAGACTCGAGGATCTCGGTGATCGGCCCTGCGCGCTCCGATCCTGCGATCAGCTCGGCCGTGCGGTGGACGTTGTGAGTGCCGAGCACGACGTCGACATGACCGGCCCGCTGCCTCACGAGGTCGCGGTCCTTCTGTGCAAGGCAGCCGGCGACGACGATCTGGCGGCCGTCGCGCTCGTCCTTCCAGCCCTTCAGGCGCTGCAGCCGTCCGTAGAGCTTGTTGTCGGCGTTCTCGCGGATGCAGCAGGTGTTCAGCACCACGACGTCGGCATCGTCCTCGTTACTCGCACGCTGCATGCCGTCGGCCTGCAGCAACCCGGCGATGCGCTCCGAGTCGTGCTCGTTCATCTGGCACCCGTACGTGCGCAGGTAGTACCGGCGGGTCACGGGAGCAGGTTACCGAGGGTGCGGGTGCCGCACGGGCTGGGAAGCGGTCAGCATCCGGAACTAGCTTCGGCCGCTGTGCTCGCCATCTTGGAGATCTCTACCGGTTACCGGATCCTCGGTTTACTCCACATCGTTGCCGTGGTGGTGGCCTTCGGGCCACTGTTCGTCTACCCGGCGCTGCGCCGCGCCGGGGCTGCGTCCGAGATGGCCAAGCTGCACACCTATGTGTCGCTCCCAGCGCTCGTGCTGGTGTGGGTGCTCGGCATGGGCATGATCGGGATGTCGGACAACGCCATCGAGGTGAGCGACACCTGGGTGCTGCTGGCGCTGCTCAGCTGGGTGGTGCTGATGGTGGTGAGCTGGTTCCTCATTCGACCGGCGATCAACGACACCGGCGAACAAGCGGCCAAACGCCTGGCGATGGGCACCGGCATCACGCACCTACTGCTGGTGTTCAGCCTGTGGCTCATGGTGTTCAAGCCCTTCCTCGAACGCGGTTGAGCCGCCAGCATCACGGCAAGGGAGCCGTGTGTAGCCTCGGGCTGTGACCAGTGTGATCGCCGTGGTGGCCATCGACGCGCGTGACCCTGGGCGGGTCGCCGAGTTCTGGGCAGCGGCCCTCGACTGGGAGGCGTGGCCGGACCCCGACGGTGGTGGCGTCACGCTGGCACCGCCCGGCTCGACGGGTCAGTCGGGCGCCTCTGGGCCGTCGATCGACGTGTTTCCCGTGCCCGAGGGTAAGTCGGTGAAGAACCGGCTGCACTTCGACCTGCGTGCGGACGACTCCACGCAGGCCGATGAGGTCGAGCGGTTACTGGCGCTCGGGGCGACGCGGGTCGACATCGGGCAGAGACCCGACGTCAGTTGGATCGTCCTCGCCGATCCCGAAGGCAACGAGTTCTGCGTGCTGCAGCGGTCTGTCCAAGAGGCCGAGGCCTCCGCGCCGTCCTGATGCTCACCGATCGAGGTTGATCGGCTGTTCGTCGATCTCGCTGAACTCCTCATCGTCGTCGCCGTCGGTGATGAGCTCTTCGTCGCCGGGCTTGAGGCCCGACGCCGTCAGCACCTTGTCGCTGATCTCGACCATGATCTCGGCGTTGTCGGCGAGGAACGCTTTGGCGTTCTCGCGTCCCTGGCCGAGCTGCTCGCCTTCGTAGGTGAACCACGCACCCGACTTGCGGATGATGCTCAGATCGACGGCCATGTCGAGCAGTGACCCCTCACGGCTGATGCCCTTGCCGTACATGATGTCGAACTCTGCTTGACGGAATGGCGAGGCGCACTTGTTCTTCACCACCTTGACCCTGGTCCGGTTGCCGACGAGCTCGGCGCCGTCCTTGAGCGATTCGATGCGCCGGATGTCGAGCCTCACCGACGAGTAGAACTTCAACGCCCGCCCCCCAGGGGTCGTTTCAGGGCTTCCGAACATCACACCGATTTTCTCACGGAGCTGGTTGATGAAGATGGCGATGGTCTTCGTGCGGCTGAGGCTGGCCGTCAGCTTGCGCAGTGCCTGGCTCATCAACCGGGCCTGCAGTCCGACGTGGCTGTCACCCATCTCTCCCTCGATCTCGGCGCGTGGGGTCAGCGCCGCCACGGAGTCGATGACGACCACGTCGAGAGACCCCGAGCGCACCAGCATGTCGACGATCTCGAGCGCCTGCTCGCCCGTGTCGGGCTGGGAGATCAGCAGCTGGTCGACGTCGACGCCGATGGCCCTGGCGTACACCGGGTCCATGGCGTGCTCGGCGTCGATGTAGGCGCAGACACCACCGTTGCGCTGGGCCTCGGCCACGACGTGCATGGCGAGCGTGGACTTGCCCGACGATTCCGGACCGTAGATCTCGGTGACGCGGCCTCGGGGTAGACCGCCGATGCCCAGCGCCAGGTCGAGCGAGAGCGCACCGGTGGGCACGATTTCGATCCCCATGGTGGTCCGCTCGCCCATCCGCATGATGGAACCCTTGCCGAACTGCTTGTCGATCTGGGCCAGCGCCATGTCGAGCGCCTTTTCACGGTCAGTACTCATCTCATCTCGCTTTCGCTGTGCTGCGGTTGGGTGATGCCGGGGACGCTACGAAAGGGGTGTGACACGGGCCGGTGGTTCGACCAGGAGGTGCCGACGCCGATCGAATGACACCAGTGTAACATTCGAACGACTGTTCGAGTCAAGCATTACCGCTCGTGTCGGGCGTCAGCGCACTCGGCGACGCGGTCCAGGTCAGCGGACCGGTTCGGGTGCGTCCTCGCCGGGCTCGGGTGGACGCATCATCAGATCCACGGCCTGCCAGATGGTGAACGTGATCGGGTAGACGAGCACGGGCAACGCCACCGCCGCCAGGGCAAGTCCCACGAACAGCCACACGTACGGCACATCGGGCCAGGTGGCCACCATCGTCCCGCCCATGCCGGCGACGAGCGTGCCCAGCACGATGATGGCGCTGATAGAGGCGGCTCCGAGTTCGAAGCCGACATCGCCGCGCCGCCAGGCGATCCCACACGTGTGGCAGCGATCGCTCTTGGCGAACCAGCCGGTGAAGAACGCACCTCGACCACCGCACCACGGACACCGGCGGCGCACGGCCCGTCCGAGCATGGTGGACACCCCCGGCCGCTGCATCTGGATCAAGATTACGGTCCGGCGGACGACGTTCCCGAACTCGTTGCCTAGTGGGGACATCGTGACCGCATGCCTCACAGCTCGGTAGGCGCAGCGGTCGGGATCGGGGCAGACTCAGGGCCGTGCGCCGCAGCCTGGCTTCGTTGTTCTTCGTCGTCGCTGCCGCCGCGCTCAGCGTCTCGGCAGCCGCCTGGTGGCTCGACAACACCGTCTTTGACCCTGAGGCCAGCGCCGACATCGCCGATGCCGTGCTCGAGGACGGAGCCATCCGCCGCCAGATCGCAACCGTCATCGCCGATCACACGGCCAACCGGCTCAGGCTGCCCTCACGCCAGCTTCGGGCGACGGTCGAGGAATACGCCCAGACGTCCCAGGGAGGCGAGATCATGGCCGAGATCGTCGCCCAGGCGCACGCCCGGCTGATCGGCATCCGTGACGAGCCAGTGCGCATCACACCCGGGCAGCTCGTGCGGATCACCCGGGACGAGCGCGTGGCCGTCCTTCCCGCCGTCACGCTGCCAGTGGAAGAGGTACGGCCCGTGTCGATCGTGCGCGAGAGCACAGGATGGCTGATCCCGATCTCCGCCGCCATCGGCGCTGTGGCCTTCCTGATCGGGCTCATCGCTCATCCGGCGCGCGCCGATGCGATCTTCGGCATGGGTTCGTTGCTCGTGTTCGTCGGACTGATGGCGGTGCTGTTCGGCTACGTCGTGCCCGTTGCGCTCGTACCGGCGCTCAACGACAGCACATGGACGGCTGCCCTGCCGCTCATCGCCAAGACCAACAGCGGCCGGCTGTTCGTCGGCGCAGCGCTCCTCGTCGGGTCGGGTATCTCGCTTATCGTCGGCAGCACGGCGCTCAAGCGCCGCCGCCAGTTCCGCTCGCCGGTCGCCGGCGGTCGGTACTACGACCAACGCCATTGGAGCTGATGCCATGGAAGTACTGCGCACACCCGACGACCGCTTCTCCGACCTGGCCGGATACTCGTTCCAGCCGCACTACGTCGAGATCGGCGCCGGCGACGGAACCGGGGACCGCATCCGAGTCCATTACGTCGATGAGCGGCCGCCAGATGGCAGGGAACCCACCGAAGTCGTGCTGATGTTGCACGGCGAGCCGTCGTGGAGCTTCCTCTACCGGCACATGATCCCGCCACTGGTGGACGCCGGGCACCGGTGCGTGGCGCCCGACCTACCCGGCTTCGGACGCTCCGACAAGCCAACTCCGCGCGCCGAGTACACCTACCAGCGCCACGTCGATTGGCTCCGCGAGGTCGTGTTCGACCAGATCGATCTGCGCGACATCACCCTCGTCGCCCAGGACTGGGGCGGCCTGCTCGGCCTTCGGCTTGTCGCCGAGCAACCCGACCGGTTCCGGCGGGTGGTGGTCGCCAACACCTTCCTGCCGACGGGCGACCAGCCGCCTGGCGAGGCGTTCCTTGCCTGGCAGCGATACAGCCAGCGGGTACCAGAGCTCGACATTGGTGCCGTGATCCAGGGTGCCACCACAACCGAGCTGCCAGCGGACGTGCTGGCCGGCTACGACGCTCCGTTCCCCGACGAGCGCTTCAAGGAAGGTGCGCGTCAATTCCCTGTCCTGGTGCCGACCTCACCAGAGGATCCCGCTGCGCCGGCGAACCGTGCCGCCTGGACAGTGCTGGACAGATTCGAGCGTCCGTTCCTGTGCGCCTTCAGCGACGGCGATCCGGTGACAGCAGGCGCAGAGCGGATCTTCCAGCGTCGCGTTCCGGGATGCGCCGGTCAGGATCACACCGTCATCGAAGGCGGCGGCCACTTCCTCCAAGAGGATCGAGGATCCCAACTGGCCGACGTGATCGCCCACTTCATCGCCACCACCCCCTGAATCCTCATCCCTTCCGTGGGGAGGCGTTCAGGTGAGGTCGGTGACGAAATCGGCGAAGACGTCGGCGTAGCGCATGGCGTCCTCGTGATCGTGCATCACCGAGATCAGCCACTGCTCGTCGAGGCCGGGGGGCAGCATGATCCCGCGGTTGATGCCGTGGATCCACTGGGCGAACGCCAGCGCCCCGTCCGCCTTCAGGTAGTCACGGTAGTTGCGCACCCGCTCGGACGACCACGTGACGCAGCCCTTTGCGCCGAACTGCACCGTGTGGGCCGGCAGCCCCGCAGACTCGATGATCTTGGCGCATGCCTCGACGAGCTGCGTGTTGCGCTCGATGGCGGCGTCGACGTTGGCCTTGGTGCAAGCCTGCGACAACGTCGCCTTGGATGCCGCCATCACCAGCGGGTTGCCGTTGTACGTGCCGAGGTGCAGCACCTTGCCTTGCGTGATCAGGTCCATGTACTTGCGCTTGCCGCCGAAGGCGCCGATCGGGAACCCGCCACCGATCGACTTGGCGAGCGCGATCAGGTCTGGCGTGACGCCGAAGTGCGCCGAGGCGCCGCCGTAGCCGGCGGTGATGCCCGTCTTCACCTCGTCGAAGATCAGCAGCGTCCCGTGCCGCTCGGTGATCTCCCGCACGGCCTCCAGATAACCGTCGTCGGGTAAGCAGATGCCGATGTTCTCCATCACCGGCTCGACGATGAAGGCGGCAACGTCGCCGGGCGAGAGCACCCGATCGAGGGCGTCGGCGTCGTTGTACGGGATCACGATCGTGTCGTCGATCACGCTCGAGGCGATGCCGGCCGTCCCGGCCACGGAGTTCGGTCGGTCGGGCGGCCCGGCATCCTCGGCCGAGGGCTTCATCGAGATCATCACCTCGTCGTGGTGACCGTGGTAGCCGCCCTCGACCTTGACGATCTTGTCCCGGCCCGTGGCACCCCTGGCAACGCGAATGGCGTCCATCGTGGCTTCGGTGCCCGAGTTCGTGAACCGCCACAGCGGTTGGCCGAACTGCTCGGCCAGCAGTTCGCCGACGTCGGCGTTCATCTCGCAGGGCGTCACGTACAACGTGCCCTCGTCGAGCTGCGCCTGCACAGCGTGGCGTACCGCAGGATGCATGTGGCCGGCGAACAAGGCGCCGAAGCCCATGTCGTAGTCGACGTACTCGTTGTCGTCGACATCGGTGATGCGCGACCCGGCCGACGAGCGCACCACGATCGGGTGCGGTTCGTAGGCCTGGAAGCTCGACGGCACACCGAGTGGCAACACCTTGCGGGCCCGATCCATGGCCCGCTGCGATCCCACCGTTCGCTCGCCGTACACGGCGACCTCGCGCTCGGCGATGACCCTCGCCCGCTCGCGCAACTCCACCGCGTCTCGAGTCTGATCTCGGTTCATCGGATGACTCCTTCGACAGTCCGGAGCGCCCGAAGCTACCAGCCAGCTGCGATGGTTTTCAGGGCTCAATCTTCGTCGGACGTCCCTGCGGCGGCGATCCGAAGTTCCAGCGGCCCCCCGAGGTAGATCGTGTCACCGGGCACCACCTCTTGGGCGATCCACGACTCCAGCATCACCGGCTCGCGACCCGGCGTCACGATCACGACGCCACCGCGAGACCCGCAGTCGGTGGCGGTGAGCGTCGACCCCTCCAACCGGATCGTGAGATGCGTGCGCGAGACCGACGTACTGGTCTCCAACACCACCAGCCGGGCGTCCTCACCGACCCGCGCCACGGTACGGTCAGGGTTCCTGCCGAACACGACAGTGCCGGTGATCGGGACGATCGAGTGGTCCGGGAGCACAACGTTGGCGACCGGCACACCGACCGGCGCGATCACCGGCGGCGGCAACGATGTGCCGACGGGCTCCGGCTCTGGTGCTTCGAGAACCGGTGGCGCCTCCAATTCGTCCACAGCCGGTGACGCGTGGCTGCCGCCGTCCTGAGCGACAGTCTCCCCGGCCACCAACTCGAAACCACCGGCAAAGACGACGCCGGCATCGAGCCGCGCTCGTGCCACGGCCGGCTCACCGGCCCACACCCTGATCGCACGGTCGCCGAGCTTGAGACGACGCTCGATCCACGTGGAGGAGCCGGCCGCCGAGAGCATCGGTGCCGACGGATCTTCGGTGTGCACGGCGAGATCGCCGAAGACCACACACTCGAGGGCATCACTCAATGTGACCATCACGAACGCCGGAACCTCGAACGCCGCGCTCACGACGGCCGACGTCACCGATTCTCGGGCCTCGGTGACGCTCGTAGCCCTCATGAAGGCGTCGAGGCCGTCGCTCCACTCCTCCTCGGTGAACAGCACTCCGTCGTCACGGCGGGCGAGCCAGCCGTCACCTGGAGCGAGCCGCACGGAGACGGTCACTGCGGCTCACCGTCGTCGGACGCCAGCTCCACCACCGTCGCCGTAACGTCACCCCTGGTTCCCGGCCGCCCGTCCATCCCGTCGGCTCTCTGGAAACTTCGCAGACGTACTTTCACTCGGGCGGGCAATCCCTTCGGACGACAAGCGGCGTCAATCAACTACGGGACCCTACGCCGAGCGGGTCCGGCACTGCAGATGGAGATCCTCACCCGACCTTGGGCAGCACCCAGCAGGTGTGCTCAGATCGAACGCGGCGCAAGGATCGAGCGGTGGCGACCAACGATTGATCTGGCAGACTGCACGACACCCATGGTGGGCGTAGCTCAGCTCGGTTAGAGCGCCAGGTTGTGGCCCTGGAGGTCGGGGGTTCAAGTCCCCTCGCTCACCCCACTCGGTGTCGGCAGCATGGGAACTCGGTGACCCTATGCTGCCGATGCCGTATCTGCGCCTCTAGCTCAATGGCAGAGCAGTGGACTCTTAATCCATTGGTTCTGGGTTCGAATCCCAGGGGGCGCACCAGGTAGACGGGCGTTTCCATGGGATTCGGGAACGGCCCCGAACGGCCCGGGACCAACGGGCAGCGAACTGGTCCCTAACGAGGCAAGGGGTGAGAACAGTTGCGCCGCCACGGGGAACCAGGCAAGCGACACGGGCGTCTAAGCGACATGTCGACGTCACCACGGCAAAGTCTCGCTCGCCTCGCAGGTGGGATGGGGGTGACCTTGCTGGTTCTGGCGGGATGCAGCGACGACAGCACTTCCGAGCCGACGACCGAGTTCAGTTCTACATCGAGCGCCACGAACCCGACGTCGCCCAGTACCGCTCAGGTCACAGCTACGTCGGCTCATCCGGGCACGACCGCTGCGGAACTCGACCGAGTGGAAATTTCCCTGTGGCATTGCGGGATCGAACCGATCCGGCACGACCGTGAACTCTGGGAGGTGCCCGACGGTGAGGAGCCCTTCGATGGCACGAATGTTCCCAACTCGGTGGCGCTGTCTGGCACCATCGAGCGGGTGTCGGCCGATGAGTTGCTCTACGTCGACGACTCGGGAATCTCGTTGCAGTTCGTGCCGGACAACGGAACCGAGCCGATTTGTGACTGAGGTGGTCCCAGACGGCCCGGGGCGATGAACGTCGTGCGGCGTCGCCTACCGTGACCAGGGTGGGCCGAGTGATCGACGTGGCATAGGCCGAGGATCGGCTCCGGCGTCCGTCTCGTGCCGCGCCGGGTGGGCTCGCTCGCC